>JAGBIR010000045.1 GCA_017934845.1 Alistipes sp.
ACCAAGACTTTTACTCCAGCTCATAACTTGTTGCCACGTTCCTTTAGTGTATTGCAAACTTACAATTTTTCCGTGACGACCTGATGCCTCTACGTAGAATACAATACCTTCTTTGTCTCCTTGTTTATAATAATCACCTGCTTGGTAAACGCCGTCACGGCCTTTACCCTCTTTAAGCATTTTACTAATTCTTTCGTTCTCTGCTTTTTCTGCAGCAGCTTTAGCTGCGGCTATTCTATCGCGTTCTGCTTGCTCTGCAGCAGCAATTCTATCACGCTCTGCCTGCTCTGCGGCAGCAATTCTGTCGCGCTCGGCCTGTTCTGCAGCAGCAATTCTGTCGCGCTCGGCCTGCTCGGCAGCTAAGCGTTCACGTTCCGCACGCTCGGTTTTATCTTTGCTGGCATAATTTTTTAATATCTCATATGTTGCTTTGGCGTTTTGTGCGGTGAGTTGAGCGTCGCCAGCATAACCACTTGTTTTTTGAAGACAGAAGTTGAGTTCGTGTTCTTCCTTAGCACTTGTGTAGTAAATATGCATATATTCTAACTTGTCATCACACTCCTCAATAAGATCTTGTGTGTATTTGACCATGTTATTCAAATTGCCCATATGCTCTTTTTGTGTATTTCGGTAGCGGCTTGAAAGTTGCACTTTTGCTGCTTTATCTCTATATTGGATAACGGTATTTGCCGCCTCCTTAACAATCTCGCAGTTGGCTTTTACTGCTGCGAATCCCTCATTCATAATTCTCTTATTCCTCGCGTGCGACCATGCTATTAATCCGACAATCATAGCAAAAAATGCAACAGCTATGGTTATAATCCACCAACTATTTTTCTTGAGCCACTGCTGCTGACGTTCGCGTTTCTCGGCCTCTTCCTTTTCGCGGCGAGCGCGAGCCTCGGCCTCCTCGCGGTCGAGTTGCTCTTTCTGGATGCGGTTGCGCTCGGTTAGATCGACCCACGCGGCGTAAACCAATGCCTCAGAATAGAGATGACTATTCTTTACAATCTCGCGTAACTTGCTAATTTCAAAACCTTTAACCTGCTCGACAAATGCTTTGCTCTCTTCTCGGATGGTAATCTCTTTACGGCATTGTGCGACCATCTGTGTGTTGTACATCGACGCATTGTTGATAATCTCCTGCAGCTTCGATATGTCGTAACTTCTAACTTCGGCCTCCAACGGAGTTTGGTTGGCGATAACATCTTCCTCCACCTTATTCTTTGTAGCCGGAGCTTGAGCAGCAGGCTGAGCTACAGTGTTGGCTTGGGTAGCTAAAACTTGACCCGGGATGTTTTGGCCGGTAATAGAGGCGTACTCTGCATTTGCCTTAATGCGCTCAATTTCGTTAGCTACGGTAATAGGGACACATACCTTGTTGACAGGCCAAAGGAAAGTCTTGAGCAGACGAGACCAAATATATACTAAAGGGATACCGATAATTGAGATGCCATCAATAATCATCGAAAAAATAGCTCCAAGGCAACATATAGCACCAACCGGCAGCCATATAATACCTATTATGTTACAGTATATTTGCCATCCATCAGAACCTTCATCTCCAGCCTTAGGATTGAGCAATTTTAGATCGGACTTCGATATCATAGCTTGTGAAAATGGCGATAGCAAATAACGGGCAATCTGAAACCAAGCCAAGCCTACGGGAATAAATACAATGAAGACGCAGGCGATAATTCCACCAATTGCATAGGCTAACGCCCACAAAAATCCCAGAAATGGGATATGCCACAAGAAATTCATTAAACCTTTCATAAATAAAAAGTGTTTTAGGTTAATAGTAAATAAATAATGTGTAATCCAATGTAGGTTGGAATCAAGATATGGTCACGTCTTAAAAAAAAAGAAACGTGGGTGTGCGCACACTCACGGAAGGGACGACCAAGTACCCATATACGAACATAAGCGCAACCCACGCCAAGTAGCGTGGACATTCTGTGCCTATTGCGTGTTCGTAGTATAATTTGGTCGTTTTACCGTGAACGCAATATCATAAATGCCAACAATATGAATTAGCTATTTGCTAATCATTGCGTAAAGATATAAAAAAAACGTATAATTACGCAAAAAATCACTACTTTTGTACAAAATTGATTTGACTATGGAGAAAGAGTTACAGGCAGTTTTGGAGGTGTTGCGTGCCGGCGGATTGATACTTTATCCTACCGATACGGTGTGGGGAATTGGTTGCGATGCCACTAACGAGGAGGCTGTTGCAAAGGTCTATGCGCTGAAGCGCAGCGAGAACAAGCACTCGATGATAGTCTTGTGTCGCGATGCCGATATGATTGTGCGTTATGTGAATAAAGCCCCGGGCATAGCCTTCGAGGTTATGGAGATGAGCGAAAAACCCTTGACTCTTATTTTGGAGGGTGCTGTGGGTGTGGCTAAAAATCTTATCCCCGAGGAGGGTACGCTGGGCGTTAGAGTTCCCGACCACGAGTTCTGCCGCCAGCTGTTGCGCAAGTTTGGCAAGCCTATTGTCTCAACATCGGCAAATATCTCGGGCGAGCCTACGCCGCTGAAGGGCTTGGGTGAGGTTGACCGCGCGATAATAGATGGAGTGGATTATGTGGTAAATCCCCGTTTTCAAGGTAAGCCGACCTGCAAGCCGAGCGCGATTATAGCCTTTGGCGAGCGTGGCGAAGTGAATATTATTCGTAAATAGAGCGTTATGGATTTGGTGGTGACAACAGCCGTGCAGATGCGATTTTCCGATATCGACTCGTTCGGTCACGTTAACAATTTGTCACAGCAGGCCTACTTCGATTTGGGCAAGGTCGAATTGTTTGACCGCTTGGCCGCGTTGACCGATGCCGAGCGACGTGTGCCGGCGGTGCTGGTGTCGTTACATACCGAATTTATCAAGCAGATACGTTTTGGCGATGATATTCGTGTTGTGACCGAGATTGAGGGTATTGGTCGCAAAAGTCTTACTGTGTTTCAGCGCATAATGCGCGGTGAGGAGGAGTGTGCGCGATGTCGTTCGGTGATGGTTACCTTCGACAAGGAGCGCGATATGTCGGTCGATGTGCCCGAGGAGTGGCGCGCAGCAATAGGACTTAAATAAAAAAGAGAGCTGGCAGAAATAGCTCTTGTTATACGAATTGTCGCGTAAGAACAGAGGGTGTCCAAACTACATTGGACACCCTCTGTTTTGTGCTTAAGGTCGGACTATTACAACTTTGCCAAACACTCGGTAATGTTCTTCTCGATACGAGCCAAGACGTCGCCCTCCTCGCCCTTGACGAACTTCTCGCCAACGATATTTTCGTAAAGCTCGATATAACGCTCGGTGATGCTGTCAACAATCTCGGG
>JAGBIR010000046.1 GCA_017934845.1 Alistipes sp.
GTACGGAAATCGACAATCTCGTCGGTAATAAGTCCGCGATATCCACGGTAGATACCCTTGACTTTAAGTCCGCTGAAGATAGCAGAGCGAGTGACGGCACGGATGGCTGCGTTCATACCAGGCGCATCACCGCCCGAGGTAAGGATGCCAATGCATTTGATTTCAGACATATCTAATTATGTTTTCGGTTCTGATTGCAAAATTACGTTTTTTTGTTGGATTGCCGAAATTTTTAATTAGCCAAAATTATCTAAATATTGGTAGCGAAAAGAGCGCGGACATTCCGATGCCCGCGCTCTTGTATCTCTTAGTGTTCGGTATGTTTATTCGGCTTTGCCGGCACTTCCGAGTACGTTAACGATTTTGTGACGATAGAGTTTCTCCATGTTGTCACGAGCCGGGCCGAGGTATTTGCGGGGGTCGAACTCGCCGGGCTTCTCGGCGAATACGCGACGCACGGCTGCGGTCATGGCCAGACGGCTGTCTGAGTCGATGTTGATTTTGCATACGGCGCTCTTTGCGGCTTTGCGGAGCTGCTCTTCGGGGATACCGATGGCGTCGGGAAGTTTGCCGCCAAACATGTTGATGGTGTCCACCTCTTCCTGGGGAACAGACGAAGAACCGTGGAGCACGATGGGGAAGCCGGGAAGTTTCTCCATCACAGCGTCGAGTACGTCGAATGCCAGGGGCGGCGGAACGAGCTTGCCTTCGGCGTTGCGGGTGCACTGTTCGGGAGTGAATTTGTAAGCACCGTGTGATGTGCCAATAGAGATGGCAAGCGAGTCGCAGCCTGTGCGTGTGGCGAAGTCGATAACTTCTTCGGGGTCGGTATAGGTGTGGTGGTCGGCCGAAACTTCGTCTTCAACGCCGGCAAGGACGCCGAGCTCGCCTTCGACTGTTACGTCGAACTGGTGAGCGTAGTCAACAACCTGCTTGGTCAGGGCTACATTCTCCTCGTAGGGGAGGTGGCTGCCGTCAATCATGACTGACGAGAAGCCGAGGTCGATACAGCTCTTGCAGAGTTCGAAGCTGTCGCCATGGTCGAGGTGAAGTACAATCTGGGGATGCTCCCAACCGAGTTCTTTGGCGTATTCAACAGCACCTTGGGCCATGTAGCGGAGAAGGGTGGCGTTGGCATAGTTACGTGCGCCTTTAGAAACCTGGAGGATAACGGGCGATTTCTCTATGCTGGCAGCTTTGATGATGGCCTGAAGCTGCTCCATGTTGTTGAAGTTAAAAGCGGGGATTGCATAGCCGCCTTTGATGGCCTTTGCGAACATCTCGCGGGTGTTGACAAGACCGAGTTCTTTATAACTTACCATTATATTGTTTATTAAAAGGATGTTAGCCTTAATCTTAGGGTTTATTCCCAATCTGAGCGCAAAGTTACTCGTTTTTTTTGTAACGACAAAATATGCCACCACAAATTTTGCACTCAAATTATCTGCAAAAAATCAATATAATTGAAATTGATAATCGCTATTATGATAAATACCTGTAATACAGCATATTACGGTATCTAATTTTAACTTCTCTTTGCGTTTAAGAGACATTCTTGTTAAATAAACATAAGGCTCAAATCGAGCGCGTAACAATTCTAAATCAGATTTTTCAATATTTAATTTAGTATCGCAAACACACTCATTGAGTAGACGATTAACAACGTTAGCATTAAAAACCAGGGTAGGGCAGATACGTCCAACTGAAGGAAATAGTTTATGCAAATAAATACGTGGAATACGAACACGTTGAATA
>JAGBIR010000047.1 GCA_017934845.1 Alistipes sp.
GACGAAGGATAAGGATTTCCCAAATCATCGACTTTGGTTGAATGCGGAATATAAGGCACACGATTTGTTGAGTAAGTGTTACTCCACTTCTCATTTAGGCGAAACTCCACCCACTTGAAATCCAGACCTGTAGTAACGTCGGTACCATTGACAACCGTAGGTTTTCCCTCGCTGAAGGGCGTGCGGACATACCAGGTTACATCATCAGCCTTGATATAGCGTTGGTCGAAACTCAAAACGTGAGTCTCGTAGTGCGCATCGCAATCAAAAATCTCCTGCAAGGCGATTGTAACCTCACCCGTTGCTCCCGGAGCATTTTCTATTATACCCGCCTGATCATCGTTTGAACTATCGACCTCAACACGGATATCATCCACACCATTGACAGTAATTGTATAGGTGTAGGCAGTATTTCGCTCGGTAGAGAAATCGGCTGCTCCAGAATGCGAGAAGTCACCCAAATGAACCACGTATCGCACATCGGCATTGAGCGTACAACCATTTTTAATTTCACCATTGCCAAGCTCATAATCGGTATTCATAACCAAACGGCCCGTAAGCACCACATATGTTGAGTTGTCGTTGGCATACTCCCACTCGCCATTCAATCCATTAGCATCCTTTACCTGACGCTCACGATCACCATATACAGATGGATTTTTCTTGGGCTTAAGTGCGTTTTCAAGCAGATAGAACGAGAATCCATAACGCACTTTGTCATCGAGAACAGTCTGCGACGAGCCCGCCTCATAGACATCCTCATCCTCCACATTCTTGGTCGGAGTGTCAAAATAGCCCTGGGCAGAATCCTCTGTCGATGCGCCATATTTACCACGCACATCGCGTTCCATAAGATAACTATCGGCCGACACATTGAAAATCTGCCACTTCTTAAGTTCGAACGACTCAATATCATCGTTACCAATCTTCACCCAGAAACGTACTTTGGCATCAATTCGCTTCAACTGCAACGTTCCCGACAGATTTGCCGTATTCACAGACGAAAGTTCTCCTGTCATCGGGAAGTAACCACTTCGCTCGACAAACTCCTGATTGAGCGACACAACCATATTAACCAACTCATCCTCGGTCTGAATCTGGCTCAGATACTCGGGCGAGATGCTAACCATCTTCGAGTCGATATTCGAAATTCCGAAAATTTTGCAGCCTGTACGGGCTATGGTGTTGATCTTTACCACTCCCGAACAATCCTGGCTATCACCCTCGGGCACGTTCACATACCACGCATCTTCCGAAGAGTTCGTAACCGCGCTCTCGGATGCCAAGACATCGGCAACATCGAAATATCGGCCGCAAATCTTATTACCATCGGCATCGAAGATATAGATATAGAGGTTCCAGATCTTCGCCTCATCCGAAATCTCGGGCATTGTCTGGCGTGTCACGATATTATGCTCGATATTCTGCGAGCCAAACTTGATAAGAAGCTCAACGGGCTCACCATCCTGAACCGGCAACGCACTATCGACCGCATCCCTGCTACATCCCGCAAGGCAAAGCAATATCAATATGTATAATAAACGTTTCATCTCCTTCTAATTAAACTCTACCTCTTCGTTTTTCTCCGTCCACGGGAGTACAACGAAGTTAAATTTGCCACTCGCATCGTTGTAGTAGGCATTGATAACAATCTCGATATGCTGATTACGCAGCTGCTCGGTCATAGGCATTACAGCCGCAGTCTGCTTATCGACAACTTTTATCTGCGCATTTTCTATCGACGCTCTACCTCCTGAAAGCTCCTGCAAACGCCATTCGCGCGTCTGGTCATTAACATTTCGAGCAAAGTTTATCGAGCCTTTATTATCTCGCAAATAGTATGTAGAAGAACCACTTCTATATGATACACGCAAATAACCGCTCGACATCGTAAATGAAAGATTTGTTCCTGAATTTGCGGATGTTGTCTTAGTGTAATAGCGTTTTCCCGTAGCTTCATTGGTTATATATCCGCTACTTGTACCACTAAATTTCCACAACGCGTGCTCCTGGCTCAAAGCATCGTCGATTGAGCTCACAAGGGCCATATTTCCACTACCATTATCAACCAAAAAGCGGCCAGTCGAGCGATTTTTCAGCGCAAAAGCAGAAGATGTGTTTATTGCCGTTACATCTGTCCAGTTGCTCGCTCCGGCCTCTAAAACAGCACTCATCGTATATGCCGATGCACGATTCTCGAACAAAGCGGTTTCGTAGATCACGCTCTCGGTATTGGCCGGCACGGTGATATTTTCGCCATTGGTGAAGGTACTGTAAAGCGGCAGATCACGATATGTCGCTGTCGAAGGAATCGAGCCATCCTTTGGCAGAATATAGCTTGTCGAGGGGTTGAATTTGCTGAATGACACATCGGAAACCGTCATCGGATGATTCGAGTGGTTAAAGAGCTTCACCTCGAACCATACAATCGGACGCAACATATCAATCGACACCGACGAATTCTCCACAGCCACCGAAATGGCTTTCGATGCAGTCAAAAGCAGAGGATCAGTATCGCTCATAACGGGTGTTGTGCGGCCCGAAAGCGAAGTGAAGAGCGCATTATATCGCGCGCTGTCGAATTTATCGCCCACACGCAATGAAGATATCAGATTGCGAGCCTCGCTCAACAGCGCACGCTCGGTATTGGCATAAGCATAGAGCATATAGTTACCCACGGCGAGACCCATAAAGGTAACGTTCTTAACACGCTGCTCATCGCCTGTAATATTGGTAATATGCTGAATCTCTGATATCTCCTCCATAGGATTTACCAGAATCAGTGTCAAATCCTCCATACCGCCACCTTTATATATATCGCCATCGCCGGGCGTTGTGGCGCGTGTAGTCGGCACGGCACTGAGGCGCACCGTCAAAGAGCCTTTCTCGGGTTGCGGCGCGTCAACTTCGCTCTGCGCACATCCCATAAAGAGGCACATCAACAAACTAATCAATATATGGCCAATTCTCCCCATTACGTTCAATCAACTAAAATATTATATCACCGACTACCGCATCCACATCGTCCCACTCGGTAGTTCTGACCTCGATATCAAACTCATCGGGCTGAACAGTAATCACATAAATATATTTTTTACCTGCCTGCCATACCATTTCATTGCCCTTGCTGTCGGTTGTTGGCAGCGCGATAGTCATCGTAATATCATCGACCGTAGTCCACGTTACCTCGACAGTAAGTGTGATGCTTGGCGGAGCAATTCCCGCACCCACCTTGAGTGATTGGGGTAGGAAGAGATCAAACTCTGTGGGATAATCGTCAGCCGAGGTCGGAATAAGGCGACCCTCTGTAGATTTCCACTCGCGCAGACGCTCCGAAGCCATAATATCCTTGCTATCGACATAACTACGCGCACCCTCGGCAAATACCCACTCGCGGGTAACATCGGGGGTTGTGCTCGTAGAGTTATAAGGCAACGCACCGATATAATTCAAGCTCGTAAAGAACATATTCTTCAAGCGGTACTCAAAATTGGTATCGGGTGCCTGCAACTTCACAGCCACAGCCGCCATAGTATGGTGGAAATTCAGACCTACGTGCTTACCGCCATTCTTTGTAGGGCAATGGATATAGGCAACCATCATATCGTCGTTACGCTGCAACATATTGTACTCCAGCGCCAAAGTCTGCGCTGTAGCAGTACCCAACACGACCGACGAGGCAGGCCAATAGGCACGGAACTCATAGCTACCCTGCATCTGCCAATACTTAACAGGGTCGTAAATCCAGCCTGTGGGGGCATTTTTGCTGGTCGTGTAGCTCACCTTGACATCGCGGAATACCTCGCGACGTGTGCCGTTTTGGTCGATCCAGTCGCCATACACAGAAAACGGCTCGGCGCGGAATGCCTCGACATCGGCGCCTCCAATAAGTGTCGCTGCGCGCGAAGCGGCATCGGACACACCGAACGAAATAGCCATCGGGGCTTCGATCTCAGGCACGGCTTCGCCCTGCTTACTGCAAGCGACAAGCATAGCCACAAGTGACAATATGTAAAGTTTCTTCAACATTTCTTACTCATTAACGGCCTCGTTGTTTCACATCTAATCTCTTTCCAAAGGTTTGTACCAACCCTACGACAACTTTTTCTGGCCCTATTTGTGAGCATTGAGGGTAATCAGCCCTCAATGCCCTATGCACTCCAAAAGGAGCATTTTTTTAGATAGAAACTACGCCATCAACATTCTCCC
>JAGBIR010000048.1 GCA_017934845.1 Alistipes sp.
GAATAATCGAGTATCTCTACATAATCAATTTGAGATACAATTTTTAATTTATCAAATTTTATCACTTCTTCATATTTTATTCTTTTTATTATTTGTAATACTCCCTAGAAAACAAAAAACTTAACCTTGATAAGTGGTTATAACTTGACTTTTTCTACATACTATATATAACTATATAGGAATAGAATTATAAAGTCAATGAAAAGTTGGGTGAGATGTATCCTTATTGTAAATTTCGGGGTCAGGAATAAGATACCTAAGATTCCAAATGCGCATCAAGTCATCTTGAAATTCTTTCGAAAACAGAACATCAAGGGGTACAGAAGCGAGAAACGAAAGTTTCTCGCTTTTTTGTTTGTCTTCAGCAAGTTAACAATCCCCGCCGATGCGATAGTAGGGTATAATTTTTGAGAATACGGATTAAATTCTGATTGTTACAGATATATAACTATGCCAGCGATGGCTGAGAGAATAATCAGAAGTATAGGATTGACTTTTTTATAGGAGGCGACCATTGCTGCGAGGAACAAGGTCCAGCTCCAGCCGTCGATAAAGCTCGCTGCGTCGTCCGACCGAGGGAACATAAGCAACAATGCCGCTGCGACAATCATTCCTATAACCACAGGGCGCATACCTGCGATAGCACCCTTCATAAATCTATTGTCGCGCAGATGGAGGAAGAATCGCGTAATAAGAATCATAAGCGTTAGTGCGGGCAGACAGACCGATATGGTAGCAACTACCGATCCCCAGAACCCTGCGACGGTATAACCCACATAGGTGGCCGAATTAATCGCAATGGGGCCGGGAGTCATCTGCGACACGGCGACGATATCGGCAAATTCGGCATTTGTCATCCACGCATTCTGCACGACAACCTCGTTTTGGATTAGCGACAGCATAGCATATCCACCACCAAAGCCGAAAAATCCGATTTTAAGATAGCTGTAAAAGAGCTGGAGGTAGATCATCTGCGCACCTCCTTTCCTGCTCTTGCCGCCCACAAAAGGCCAACGGCAGCACCTAAAATAAGTAGATAAATTGGCGAAAAGCCCAAATACCACACCGCCAGAGCAACCATTGCCGCAACGGATATCATCCACCAGCGCATACCCTTGACAAAGCCCAGCACGGGAGCAAACATCAATGCCACAACCACGGGACGCATACCCTTGAATGCTGCATCAACTATAGCGTTATGGCGCACCTGCGAGAAGAACATTGCCACCAGCAATAATATCAGAAACGAGGGCATCACCACTCCCAAGAGCGACGTAAGCGCACCTCGATAGCCATACATCTTATATCCGACAAATACCGCCGTATTGAGCGAAATAGGCCCCGGGGCCGATTGTGCCAGCGTAAGCAGATCCAAAAACTCCTGTTCCCCGATCCATCTCCTTCGGTCGATAACTTCGCGTTGGATGATAGGAATCATTGCGTACCCTCCACCGAAGGTAAACAATCCTATCTTTGAAAAGGAGTAAAAGAGTTGGAAATATCGCCCCATAGCACACTATTTCATTCTTGTAAAACGGCAGAACGTTCCCAACGGCAGCTCCTTACCGAAGCGATCCGAGAAGTATAGTTCTCCCATCTCCTCACGCCCCGTCTGCGAGAAAATTTGTCGCAGTGCAGTACGCGCCAGCAATGCTGACAAACCCATCGAATAGAGGTTAAGCACCAAGAAGCCATGCTCCCTATCGAGTAACTCGGCGCAACACTCAAGCATCTCGCCGATATTCTCCTCCAGCACCCACTTCTCGCCATTGGCACCACGTCCATAGGCTGGCGGGTCAAGAATAATGCCGTCGTAACGATTTCCACGACGCACCTCGCGACGCACAAACTTAAGCGCATCCTCGACAATCCAGCGCACGCCATCCAGACTGCTGCTCTCCATATTTTCGCGCGACCACGTAACAACCTGCTTTACCGAATCGACGTGCGTAACATCGGCTCCAGCAGCTCGCGCAACCAATGTAGCACCTCCCGTATATGCAAACAGATTCAGCACTCGCGGATTAATACCCTGCGATTGCTGCTGCTTTATTGAGTCATAAATAAAATTCCAATTAGCTGCCTGCTCGGGGAAGATACCAACGTGCTTAAACGAGGTGAGTGCCAAGCGCATCTTTAGTTGCATATCCTTATAACTATATGCCACCTGCCAGCGATCGGGCATTTGGGGTTTAAGCCTCCACTCGCCTCGCTCGTCGCTCTTCGACGATGAAGTACGCAGGAACGAGGCGTCGGCCATCTGTTGCCACTCCTGCTCACTCATCGAGCGATGCCAAATGGCTTGAGGCTCGGGGCGACGCGTCACATAACGGCCAAAGCGTTCCAGCTTCTCGAAATCGCCCGAATCAATCAGCTCATAATCCGGAAATTGAGGTGTAAGTAACTGACTCATATCTTTTTATTCATTACTATTGCTAAAGTCGTGGAGCGTCATCTGGCATCTTTTACAATCGAAGCCCAAGCGATAACGTGCCGAGCCGTGTTCGATGTATAGTTCGCCTTTGAGCGACGGATTCTCCTTCAGACACTCGCCCAACTCGCGACGCAGGC
>JAGBIR010000049.1 GCA_017934845.1 Alistipes sp.
TACTATTATATATAAGTAACAATAAAATTAAAAAAATGGCAAACGCTCAGACATACAAAGAGGTGTGGCAAGTATGCTTGGACCGCATCCAGCAGCATACCTCCGAGGAGGAGTTTGCCAAGTGGTTCGAGCCACTCAAGCCACTCTCTTGGGATGGCACGAACTTGCGACTTAAGGTACCCGACGGTAGTCACGCAAAGCATATCGAGGAGAACTATCTAAAACTCTTCTCGCAGGCTATTTTCGAGTTGTTTGGTCGCCAGACGAAGTTGCACTACGCAATTCCGAGCAGCGAGGAGAAGACCCCCATCTCGGCAAATGCCGATATTACGGCTATCTCTCAGCACGTTACGCAGACAAGTACCAATGTTGTGCCGCGTAATCCATTTGCCATACCCGGCATAAAGAAGGTGATGTTCCCGACACAGCTCAATCCGAAATATACCTTCTCGACTCACATCGAGGGTATGTGTAACCGCTTGGCGCGTTCGGCTGGAAAGACCGTTGCTCTTACTCCCGGCTCGTCACCTTTCAACCCCTTATATATATATGGTGCATCGGGATTGGGTAAGACACACATCGTTCAGGCCATCGGTCATGAGGTTTGCGAGCGTCATCCCGAGTTGCAGGTACTTTATGTATCGACAAATAAGTTTATGGCGCAGTTCCAGACTGCATACAAAAACGGCGACATAAACGACTTTATACGATTCTACCAGATGATCGACGTACTGATCATCGATGATATTCAGGAGCTTTCGGGCAAGAGTGGTACGCAGAACGTCTTTTTCAACGTCTTCAACCACTTGCAGATGGCAGGTAAGCAGATCATCCTTACGTCGGATAAGCCGCCCGTAGAGTTGCAGGATATCGAGCAGCGACTTCTGACTCGCTTTAAGTGGGGTTTGTCGGCAAAGATTGATACACCCGACTACGAGACAAAGCTCAAGATCATCCGCTCGAAGGCCGAGAGCATTGGTGTTTCGCTCACCGAGGAGGTTGTATTCTACCTGGCAGACAACATCTCGGCAAACATCCGCGAGATTGAGGGCGCACTGCTTACACTTAAGGCCAACGCCTCGTTTATGGGACGTAGAGTATCGACATCGTTGGCAAAGGAGGTATTGAAGGCTTTTGTTCACGTCAGCCAGAAGGAGATATCGATTAACCATATCACTTCGACGGTGTGCCAATACTTCAATATTGACGAGGATAGCTTCAACTCTACAAAGCGAACACGCGAGGTGGCACAGGCTCGACAGATTGCTATGTATCTGGCAAAGCAGCACACAAAGTTACCTTTAGCGGCAATCGGCTCGGCCATTGGAGGTCGCAACCACGCTACGGTGCTCCACTCATGCAAGGCCGTAAGCAATATGATCGATACCGACAAGGTTTTCCGCGGTCAGATCGAGGAGCTGGAAAAAATTATTCAGAATGGTTAAAAGATTATGAGGCTATCTAACGCAGATAGCCTTATTTTTTATAACTTTGTGAAAACTCACAAAAAAAACTATGGACCAGCCTAAAATCGAGAGGATGTTGCGTCTGATGAAGATGATGACAGCCAACACAACATACAGCGTCGATGATTTAGCCGAGCGACTGGATATGTCGCGCCGCACAATCTATCGTTATATCGACACTTTCCGCGAAGCTGGTTTTGTTATAAAAAAGAGCGGCAACCACATCCGATTAGATAAGGAATCGCCTCA
>JAGBIR010000005.1 GCA_017934845.1 Alistipes sp.
ATGGAAGTTGGTAATTATTCGGTTCACTACGCGGAACTTAAAACCCAGCGGCGTAATCATAATCTGCGTAGCAGCCTTTAGCTTCGTAAGGCCCTCGCGACGCATATATCCAATCAGATCCTCCAGCACATCGCGACCTGAATAGTCGGCAGGAATATCGTAACTCTCCCACTGGCCGATAACCCGCTCGGCGTTAGGCTCTCCCGTTTGTCGCACGCGCCATCCAAGCACCGGCAGCGACTCCAGCGTGCGCACCGAGGTAGTCCCTACGGCTGTCACATTGCCATAATGCGCCAACAGATTCTCCAGCGTCGAGAGCATTACCTCGAAATGTTCGGTGTGCATTGGATGCTTTGTCGCATCGTCGCTCTTAACGGGAAGGAATGTCCCTGCACCGACGTGCAACGTAACTTCATCGAAGCGGAATCCCTGCTCGCGCATCGAGGCTATCATCTCGTCGGTAAAGTGAAGACCTGCCGTCGGTGCAGCTACCGAGCCTTCGAACTTTGAATATACGGTCTGATAGCGTGTAAGGTCAATCTCCTCACTCTCACGATTCAAGTATGGCGGGATAGGTATTCGGCCCAGATGTTCAAGCAGCTGGCCAAAAGTCAAATCGACATCCCACTCAAAGCGCACGATATGCTCCCTCTCGCCACGCTCCCGAATCTCGGCACGCAACTGACAAGGCTCGCCCTCATAATCGAAATTTATCTCGACAAAACCATCTTTCCACTTCTTCAGATTACCCACAATGCAGCTCCACTCGCACTCACCCTTAACGGCAAAAGCGCGCTCATAGTCGGCCGGCTGATGGGGCTCAAGACAGAACACCTCGATACGCGCTCCCGACGGTTTGTGCATAATAACTCGCGCACGAATAACCTTCGTATTATTAAAGACAAGCAGCGATTCTGCGGGCAGCTCCTCGGCCAAACGCGCAAAACGGCTTTCGCTAATCGAGCCGTTGCGATAGACCATAAGTTTTGAGTCACTGCGTCGCTCGAGCGGGAACTTGGCAATACGCTCGTCGGGCAGCGGGTAATCAAAATCGTTAATATCAATATATCGTTCCATAATTCATTTTATTTCAACTCATTAAGCCAACGCTCGGCATAGCATACACTTGCATACGCCTCAACCAAATCGGCCGGCACATAGAAGTATTGGCTCGACGACTCATAGCCAATTGATGAGTCGCACACCACAACCTTCAAATGCTCCTCGATGATGCGTTTATCAATCTCCAACGCTCGGCGCATAGTTGCCTTACACTCCTCGCGCTCGGCATCGGTAGTGGCCTTAGCATGGCGGTTACGGGCATCGAAGAAACGACCCTGCTCGACACCCGACTTAAGATGGTTGTAAACGGCCTGCATACGTCCAAGCTCCAATTTGAGCGTTTGGCGATGCTTTCCATCAACCACATCCATAGCCTTTTGCAAGAGTTTCGCTCCCTCGCCAAAGCCATCGGCACTCTTATCCATCAAATCAAACCACACATCCATCGGATAGATTGTCTTCCAATAATAGACATCGTCGTAAGGCGTACCAACAACAAATGTGGCAGGATAACCCGTTGCTTTGGTGTACATAGGATTAGAAGGGCCCCAATGCTGCGGGCCGGAATAGAGCATGCGCATCTGGAATGGGAAGTTCTCGAATCCCTCCGAGCAGAGTCGCCACGCCTCGCGCACAAGCGGTGCAGCCTTCTGACCATACTCCGACTCGGCCAAACGCGCTACGGCATCGTTAGCCGTATCACCTCTGCGGAACGACTGGAAGAGCTTTAGATTCTCCGACGGATAGCCGCCCAACGACCAGCTGAGCATAACACCATTAACATCCTGACTCGACAGATTTTCAGCGTGTTGCGCAACCAAATCCAGCACAGGAACGGATGGTACTGCCGCCATCTCCCAAGTGGCATTCACCTGCACCTTTGCAACGGTCCTTAAACCCGCCTTGCGAGCCAGCTCCCAATTGCGCAACGCACGCGGTCCGGGGCCGACAGCCGACAACGAATACTCACCCAACTGCGACTGCACGCCACCGCGCTCGATAGGTTTACCCCACTCGCTAACGGCCATAAACCAGCAGCTCTTCGGCAAGCGCGAAATGATCTCCTCGCACTCATTATCGGGCCATCCCCAATCCCACACGATAACCTTTGCATCGGGATTTCCGCGATGGACACCCTGCTCGATAGCGGTATTCACATCGACAATAAGGTCGGCATAGGGGCGATCCTTACAGAGCGGGCAACGCTCGTGAGCATAGGGGCGCGACGCACACGAAGTATAGTTCTCCGAAGCCGTAATGGTAAAGACACCACCCAACCCCTCAACTTCGCTAAATAGGCTCTCCATCGAATCCGACATCCACTTCAGCACCTCGGGCTTCGATGTACAGAACGAGCGCAGACCCTGATATTCCGGACCCGCCAACGCCTCACGCTCGGCTACGCCATCGAAATACTCTTTGTGCATAGCTCGCGGCTCGTTCAGGTAGAGATATACCTTTATGCCATACTTCGCGGCCCTATCAACCAATCGTTTTAGGCCCGCCTTACGCTCCATAGCCTTCGCATCGCCCGGGAACCCACCCTCGGGCAGCACCATCATACGCAACACAGAGTGCAACCATACGCCATTCACTCCCGCCTCCGACAAACGACGGAACAACTCCTCAGGGTATGACGAGAGCTCCTCCTCGAGCAGCGGGTCACCATAATCGGCAAAATAGGGGAATATCATACGAAGTTCAAAACCTTCGTGCGATGGTTCTAAAGCCACCACCTTCGATTTTTTCACCTTATCGAACTCGCGCATAAAGCCGAATCGCTCATCCTCCTGATTATAGGCAATATCGACCAGCGGTGCCACATCCTTGGCAAACTGCTCGACTCGCGCTACCACTTCGGCACTCGGCTCCTCATATTTCAGCGGCTCACACTTGGGCTTTACACTACCCAACTTCTCCCACAAAAAGTCATCCTCAATGAGTCGATACTTTAGCTCCTCGCGCTCCATACCGAGCAGCTGCGTCAGCTGATCGTAAGGCAACAGATGCCAATTGCGACGTAAAATGGTAATATATCCTCGTGTTGTAGCCCACTCCGGCTCGATGCGCTGCTTCTTGGGCAAGCCCATCGACTGAGCCACGCGATCTACGTTCTCGACCGACGTCGATAGAATCTCCGCCAAGCGACTCTTATCCACCAGACTCCAGTTTCGCCACACAAAAGCGTGCTGGCGCGAAGGGAAATATTCATAATTGATTGGCGGCTTTACGCCATCCTCGCCCGGCATTACGATTTTCTGCTGCGCAAAGGCCATCGTTGCCACGCCAATTATACAAAAAAACAACACAAAAAGTTGTCGCGAAATATTCCAAAAAGAGTCTTTCATCGGATTTAGGTATTAAAGTTCGTTTTGCAAAGATAGAAAATTAAGCGCAAAGAGGGAAATTTTAGAAAATGTTTTGAGATTAATCAACATTATCGCCACTTTTTAATAATATCAAAACAGATTCTTCGTATATTTGCATTAAATAAAGTTATTCACTGCTATGAAAAGATTCATCTTTTACGCAAGTTTTGCTCTGATTTTATCGACAATGCTCTGCTGGGGTATCGAGTCGAAGGCACAAACACCCTCGCAACCACGCATCGTAAACATTATAAATTTCATACGTCTTTTAGAGCCACGCGACCCCGTAAATTTTAGCGAAGATGCACTCTTCCAGACCGTCGAGAAGCAGATTGCCGACCTTAAAGAGAAACAGTTGCCGGCAACGTTCCTTCTGCAGTACGACGCGCTTATCACGCCTCGTTATCAGGAGTTGCTCAAGACATCGCTCTACGCTGGCTCGGAGGTTGGCGGCTGGTGGGAGATTACCCAACCACACGTCGAGGCTGCCGGCCTTAAGTGGCGCGGTCGCTACCCGTGGGATTGGCACGCGCACGTTGGATTCTCTACGGGATATACCCCCGAGGAGCGAGAGATTTTGGTCGATGTATATATGGCCAAGTTCAAAGAGATTTTCGGCTACTATCCAAAATCGGTCGGCTCGTGGTTTATCGATGCCCACACACTCGCCTATATGTACGAAAAATATGGCATCGTGGCGTCGTGCAACTGTCGCGACCAATATGGCACCGACGGCTACACACTTTGGGGCGGTTATTGGAATCAGGCCTACTATCCAAGCCGCGTAAATGCCTATATGCCGGCTCAAACCAAGTCGGGACAGATTCCCGTACCTATCTTCAGAATGTTGGGTAGCGACCCCATTTACCAATACGATACGGGGCTTAACCGCGCGCAAGGCGTCATCACACTGGAGCCGGCTTGCAGCGGTGCGGGCGACAACCAAAAATGGGTTGAGTGGTACTTCCGCACGATGTTTACCAAGCCTTCGTTGGCATTTAACTACGTTCATGTAGGTCAAGAGAACTCGTTTACTTGGAGCAAAATGCGTCAGGGCTGGAATATTCAGATTCCGCTCGTTGCCCAGTGGCGCAACGAGGGACGCATTCGTGTTGAGACTTTGTCGGAGTCGGGTGCATGGTTTAAGCGCAACTTCCCCCTCACACCCGCCACAGCCGTAACAGCTATGCTCGACCAAAACGACAATCCGATAGGCAGCCTCTGGTATAACAGCCGTTTCTATCGTGTAAATATGATGTGGGTACACAACGAGTTCCGTTTCCGCGACATTCACCTCTTCGACGAGCGCATCGAATCCGACTACCTGAAAAAGGCAGGGACGTCGAACGAGTGCCGATTTATGACAATGCCCGTTGTTGATGGTTATTTGTGGAGTACCAATGCAGCATGGGCAGGTCTGCGTCTGGTTGAAGTTTTGCCCGACGGCTCTTCTCGACAGATAAAGACAGGCCGCCCCGAAATCATCGAGAACGGCAGCGAGTTAGTCGTAAAGTGCAACCCCTCGGAGGGCCAATTTACAATCCGATGCACCGAGCAAGAGCTGCACATCAGCTTTATCACCTCGCTTAATTGGGCATTGGAGTTGACCGTCGCACAGGGCAAGCAGCCTCCGTTCAAGCAGATTTCGGAGCGTTCTATTCAGGCAGAATTGAACGGCCACCCATACGATATTAACACCATTCGCGGAGGTTTTGCAACGGCCGAGAACAGCTCTTATGTGGTTAGAATTACACCTTCGGCAGGAGTTATCACGCTTGATTGCAATCTTTCGAGATAAAATTCGTATATTTGTCTGATTAAAGAATTATCGTCCGCCCCACTCGAGAGCGCCCGAGTAAGGATTTAACCATAAACAGAGATGATAAAGTTTTTAACAAGAACCATAACCTATCTACGAAGTGGCGAATTCAAACTGCACTTCAAATTGTGGAGATGGCGCATGATGCAATCTATGCCGGTGGGTAAATACCTCCTGCACAGCATGTATGGCAATAATCACGCGCATCTTGACCGCGATGTGTTCGGCATCCACTTCCGCTCACCGATAGGTTTGGCAGCAGGCATCGACCACAATGGCGAGTTAATCGACGCTTGGAGTGCTGCGGGTTTCGGTTTTGCCGAGGTAGGAAGCATAACTTCGCACACGCAGGGCTCTACGCCCCATCCGCACCTGTTCCGTCTGAAGGCCGACCACGCCCTGTTGAATCGTGCCGAGATTGAGAGTGCCGGCGTTGAGCAGGTCATCGAGAATATCAAGCGACGTCATAGCCGCATAGTAGTAGGAGGCAACATCACAAAAAATACCACTACCGCTCGCGAGGATGCACCTCGTGAGTATTTGCGTCTTTTCCGACCATTGTATCAATATGTGGATTATTTTACGGTGAATATCTGTTGTAACTCCACCGAAAATCAATTCGTTCCGACCGACAAGGAGGAGATTATGGCAATCCTTACGCCACTCTTTGAGTTCCGTCGCGGTCAGAATCAATACCGCCCTATTTTGCTGAAGATTTCACCCGATATGAGCGACGAGCAGATTGACCTGATGACCGACATTATGCTCGACACCCCACTCGACGGAATTGTCGCTACGGGAGGTACTACGGGCCGTTATGGATTGGATAAATCAGCAACGCAGATGCACGAATTGGGACGTACCGCCGGCACATTGAGCGGCACACCGCTCAAGAGTCGTGCCATCGAGGTTGTTAAACGCATTTACGTACGCTCGAAAGGCACTTACCCGATTATTGGTTGCGGCGGAATCTCCACTGCCGAGGATGCCAAAGCTATGCTCGACGCAGGTGCAACACTCGTACAGATATGCACCGAATTTATATATAACGGAGGAAAGGCCATTCGTCGCATAAACCTCGGTTTAGACGAGCTTCTTAACAAGCCCGAACCGAGCGGCACACCCGCAAAGGCAACCGACACAGCCGAAGAAGCGACGACTACGACTGAAAAAGCGACTACCACGGCCAATACTCAACCACTAAAAGCAGAATAAAATGATTAAAGCATCGATAATAACCATTGGCGATGAGATTCTCATCGGTCAGATTGTTGATACCAACTCGGTGAGCATAGCCCGCCAGCTCAACACGGCAGGCATCACCGTCGGCGAAAAGCTATCGATAGGCGACGATGCCGCCCAGATTACCGATACGCTCACTCGCGTACTCACCTTGTCGAAAGTCGTTATCATCACTGGCGGTTTAGGCCCAACAAAGGACGATATTACAAAACATACGCTGGCAAAGTTTTTCCGTTCGACACTCGTAAAAAACGAGATCGTGGCAGAGCATGTATGCCGTATGCTTACGGCACGCGGCATTGAGTACAACGAGCTAAATCAGTCGCAGGCGCTCGTTCCGGAGTGCTGCACCGTACTGCATAACGCCCACGGCACAGCTCCGGGAATGTGGTTTGAAACCGAAGATGGAGCGGTTGTAATTTCGCTACCGGGTGTTCCGTTCGAGATGGAGCATTTGATGGAAGATGAGGTTATGCCACGCCTGAAAGAGCACTTCGCACTTCACGCCAACATACATCGCACGATGATTACATCGGGCCTGCCCGAGTCGATGCTTGCCGAGCGTATTTCAGCGTGGGAAGATGCACTGCCAGAGCATATTAAACTTGCATATCTACCCTCGCCCAACATCGTTCGTCTGCGCCTTTCGACCTACGACAGCGAGGATGAGCAGGCGGCACGCGACCAGATTGAGGCTCTCTTCGACCAGCTCTACCAGATTATTCCCGAGCATATAGTCGGCTTCGAGAACGCCTCGGTACAAGAGCTCGTTCACCATCTTTTGATTGAGAATAATCTCACGCTCGCCGTTGCCGAGAGTTGTACGGGCGGCACTATTGCCTCGCGTTTTACGGCAATGTCGGGTGCTTCGGCATACTTCCGCTGCGGAGTGGTAGCCTACGCCAACGACATAAAAGAGAGTGTGTTAGGCGTCGAGCACGACGACATCGTACGTTATGGTGCAGTAAGTGAAGCCGTAGCGCGTCAGATGGCCGAAGGTGCGCGCCGAATATCGGGTGCTGACTACGCCATAGCAACTACGGGCATAGCGGGCCCCTCGGGAGGTTCCGACCGCAAACCCGTAGGTACGGTATGGATGGCCGTCGCAACACCTACCCGCACACTTAGCCGTATGCGCCCGTCGGGTACCGACCGCGGACAGATTATCAATCGCGCATCGGCCTACGCCATCGAGATGCTATATAATATTCTCAAGGAGAATTTGAGTGCGAAATAACTGATGAAAAATCCAAACATTTGAAACTATGATAGTTCAATCAATCATCGACACCGACTTGTATAAGTTTACCACATCGTACGCTTACTTCAAGTCTTTTCCGCAGGCCGAAGGAACCTTCGTATTCCACGACCGCGAGAACACAGTTTACGACGAGGCTTTCGTAACTCGCCTTAATGCTGCCTTTGCCGATTTGGCTACGCTTGCCCTTACCGACGATGAGTTTACCTATATGGTAAAAAATTGCCGTTTCATACCTCAAAACTACTTTGAGTGGCTGCGCGGATTCCGCTTCGAGCCATCGAAGATAAAGGTTTGGCTCAGCGAGCGCGGCCATCTGCATATCGAGGCTACCGACCTGCTCTATAAGGTTACGCTCTACGAGATTGCTGTTTTATCTACCGTGTCGGCTCTCCGCAACGAAGGCAATAAAGTTGATATGGACGAAGTTATCGCCCGACTAAAGCCTAAAATCGAGTTGGCAAATCGCGAACGCATACCCTTCTCGGACTTCGGTACGCGCCGCCGCTTCTCATTCGAGGTACATCAGACCGTAATGGAGTATATCAAGGCTAATGCCTACTGTTGCAACGGCACTTCGAACTGCTACCTTGCGATGAAGCTCGGAATGAAGGCCATAGGTACTTATCCGCACGAGTTGCCAATGTTTATCGCAGCCGTAAACGGAGGCCCTCGCCAAGCTAACTATCTTGCTATGGAGGAGTGGGTTAAGGTCTATGATGGATACCTCGGTATAGCTCTTACCGACACCTACGGCTCGGATATCTTCTTCAAGAACTTCTCGAAGAAGCACGCATCGCTTTTCGATGGTGTACGTCAGGATTCTGGCGACCCAATACGTTTTATCGATTTAGCCATTGCACGTTACAATGAGCTCGGTATCGACCCGATGACCAAGACCATTATCTTTAGTGATGCACTCGATTTCCCGCGCGCCGCCGAGATTATGAAGGCTTGCGAAGGTCGCATCCGCTGCTCGTTTGGTATAGGTACAAACATAACCAACGACACAGGCCACAAACCCGCCAATATCGTTATGAAGCTATCACATTGCCGCATGAACGAGAAGCAGCAGGAGCGCAAGTGTGTGAAGCTCTCCGACGTACCGGGCAAGGCTATGGGCGACGAGCGTGAGGTTGATTTGTATCGTCGTCTGCTGGAATAAGGGAGAGG
>JAGBIR010000050.1 GCA_017934845.1 Alistipes sp.
TCGATGTCGGTGTTATCCGAAATTGTGTTATTAGTTTCGATACTACCTCTGCGGTCAATGACTTTACCCTCGAATGCCATTGCCTCTGCAAGGGTAGTCTTACCCGTGCCCGGGGCTCCAATAAGAACTATGTTCTTGATCTCTTTTGCTGAATAATTTTTCATATTCTCTGAAGTTTTATAGGTTTTCGTGTTAGTTATCGAATTATAAAGTTACGAAGTTTTTTTTAATATACAACACGATTGAACAAAAAATAGCCGAGAAATTTGCAATAACTAAAAAAATCGCATAATTCTCGACTATTTAATATAAAATTGAAAGTGTTTTACGGCGCGTTTTTATGCGCCCCGATGCTCAGCATTACTCCTTGTCGGTGGGGCGATAGACCTCATCGCGCGGAAGCATCTGTTTGAGGTTAGCCGTACCGAGAACCATCAGAGCCATTGCGCCAGCCGCCTGCTCCTGATATTCGGGTATGCTCTTCTGGTAGGTGTCGCGCTCGGTGTGCCAAATCTCGCGATAGTCAAACCCATAACCCTTCACGTCGCGCCACTCGTTCATCTGCAACGTCGGGACACCCTTGACGTCAAACGACGAAGCATCGTTACCGCCCGTGCGGGTAGGCATTGGGCGAGGTTTTAATTCGTTGACAGTGAAGTCGTAATCGGGGTATAGCTCGCAAATGGGTTCGGCAATTTTTTTGTACTCCTCGACCAGCGATGCCGGAGCCGAGAATGCCGAGTAGGGCATAGGGCCACCGTCGCGGTTAAACATATTCGAGATTTTGGGCAGCAGGTCGGCATGTGCCTCGACCCAAGCCTGCGAGCCGTAAAGTCCGAACTCCTCGGCAGCAAACAATATAAATATAATGGTGCGGTC
Source organism: Alistipes sp. (assembly GCA_017934845.1). Taxonomy (GTDB): domain Bacteria; phylum Bacteroidota; class Bacteroidia; order Bacteroidales; family Rikenellaceae; genus Alistipes. Next base: position 880 of record JAGBIR010000050.1, read on the forward strand.
GGGCTTTGCTCCCGACTGGGCAATCATTCGTGCCGCCTCCATCACTACCGACACGCCCGAGCCGCAATCTACACCGCCCGTAGCAACATCGAACGAGTCGAGGTGCGCTCCAACGATAACATACTCGTCGGGATGCTTCGTACCCTTAATCGTTGCGATAACGTTGTGATAATCAACGGGGCCGATGTGGAAGTGGTTGCGAATGTCGAACTCCAGCTCAATCTGGCGACGCTCCTTTGCCATCTTGTAGATGCGGGCGTACTGCTCCTCGTCTAACTTAATATCGGGTACCGTAGGCAGATTCTCGAACGTAACACCATTCTTAACTACCTCTGTATCATACAATGCCGTAATGGGAACCGGAGCCGCCTGAATAAAACCCAAAACGCCCGCAGCGACCATCTCGTCGTAGAACAGAGCAGGCGTTGAAGTGTCAATCTCCTTGCGTTTGCCATCCTCGCCGGCCATCATACTGTTATACTGCATAGCCTCCTCGTTGGCCTTGCGAATCTTCTCGCGCTCGGCCTTTGTATCGGCATCGTGTTTCAACGCCCAGCCGCGACTCTTGCCTTCAACCAGTACCCAAGCACCCTTCAGTCGGCCCTTCATTCGGTCGAACTCGGCCTGTGTACGTGGCTCAATTACGACATGACCCTTTTGTGGGCCCTTCGTCCCCGAGGTGTAGGATGGAGTTGCGAAGTGCAATGTCATCTGCTCCTCGCCCATCATGCGGCCCCACCAGCCTCCGCGGTTGAAGCCTACGGCCATCTGGCCCGCCTTCTCGAGCTTGACCTCCAAACCCCAATCTTGGAAGCTTTTGACAGCCCACTCCTCGGCATTCTCGCAGGCGTTCGAGCCGGCAGGTCGGCCACCTATGCGGTTGCAGAGTATGTCGAGATGTTGCATTGTGCGGTTATCCTCGCGTGCCATCTGCTGGATGTTGCGTATTGCGGCCGATTGTGCCATTGCCGCCACATTGATAAGCAGCGCAAGAAGGAGAAGTATAGAAAAACGCTTCATAATAAATAGGTATAGTGTTTGGGTTTACAATCAAAAATGCCCGACCACCAGACGTTGGGATCGGGCTTTGGTTAATGCGCTCGCGCTCTGTTATTTGAGAGCGTTCTGCCAGATAAGTGCAGATGAGCCGAGGATGGCTGCATTCTTACCCTCGATGCCCGATGGCAAGAGCTTAACCTTGTTCTTAAATGTTGAGAGCATATTCTCCTCCATATACCACTTTGTAGGCTCGAAAATAAGCTCGCCGGCCTTTGCCAAACCACCGAAGAGGATGATAGCCTCGGGTGAGGTTGTAGCAACCAAATCAGCCAACGCCTTACCCAAAATCTCGCCCGTATAGCGGAACGCCTCCTTTGCAATGGCGTCGCCATTCTTGGCAGCCGTTGAGAGCATTACGGCCTCGAACTTTGAATAAGGGATGTCGCGCAAATCGCTCTCGCAGCTCATCTTTGCCATCAACTCGAAAGCTGTACGCTTGATACCTGTTGCCGATGCGTAAGCCTCCAAGCAACCCTTGCGACCGCAACCGCAATCACGACCTGCTGTGCGGCTGTCAACAGCGATGTGGCCATACTCGCCAGCAAAACCGTCGTGACCGTAAATCATCTCGCCATTGCTAACAATGCCCGAGCCAAGACCTGTACCGAGTGTGATAACAACATAATCCTTCATACCCTTGGCGTTACCAAATACACCCTCGCCAATAGCTGCAGCGTTAGCGTCGTTGGTGATAGCAACCTCCTTGCCCGGAAAATATTTCTTGATATCGTCAACGAAGTGGAACATACGACGTGACTCATCGGGATTAGGCTCGTCGTCGCGGAACTTCCACAAGTTGGCGGGAGTCTCAATCATACCTGTATGGTAGTTTGCATTGGGTGCGCCAATACCTATACCAATCAAATCGAAGTCGAACGATACGCTGTCGATAAGTGCGTGCATAGCCTCGCACAACGCCTTTACATAAGCCTCGTAGTCGTCAAATTTCTTGTACTTCTCGGTAGAGATTGCTGACTCGCAGAAAACGGTACCATCCAAATCGACCAAACCAAACGCGGTGTTAGTTCCGCCGATGTCGATACCCATAGCTAATTTTTTCATAGTTCAAAAAAGGTTATTTAAGTTTTAATATAAAGCTAAAGTATAACGTTTGCTTGTCAAAGTTAGTATAAATATTCTTTTTCTTCAAACTTTTTCGTAAATTTGGGGCACGAAGAGTAATCATTTGTAGCTTTATGAGAAGTAACGAAGAGATTTTGAACCTTTTTGAGAACTATTTAGCTCAGTTGCAACTGCCTGAGGAGCCGCAGCAGCTATATAGCCCGATTATCTATTCAATGTCGGGTGGCGGTAAGCGTATTCGCCCCGTGCTGTTGCTGCTGTGCTGCGAGGCATTTGGTGGTGATGTGCAGTCAGCTCTGTCGGTAGCGTCGGCCGTCGAGATGTTTCACAACTTTACGTTGTTGCACGACGATATTATGGATAACGCCGATGTGCGTCGCGGTAAACCTTCGGTGAAGGCGCAGTGGGGCGATAACGTGGCAATCCTGTCGGGCGATACGATGCTTATCTATGCCTATCGCCTGTTGAGTCAGGCTCCCGAGGCGAAGTTGCCGCGTATTATGGAGATATTTACCTCGATGGCTTTACAAGTGTGCGAGGGTCAGCAATACGACATGGATTTCGAGCAGCGGGAGAAGGTCTCGGTAGTGGAGTATATGCAGATGATTGAGCTAAAAACATCGGCTCTGCTGGCCGGTGCAGCTATGATAGGAGCTGTGATGGGTGATGCCTCGGAGGAGGATTGCCGTAAGGTTTATCGTTATGCGCTGGAGCTTGGTCTGGCGTTCCAGCTGCAGGATGATTTGCTCGATAGCTATGGCGACGAACGCTTGGGTAAGAAGATTGGAGGCGATATTCTTGAGGGTAAGAAGACCTGCCTGATGCTCAACGCAATGAGCCGCGCTACGGAGCAGGATCGCGAGTTGCTGCGTACGACGCATCTCGAGCCTAACCTGTCGAACGAGGAGAAGATTGCCCGCGTGAAGACTATTTACGATAAATATGGCGTTCCTCACCTTATCGAGCAGCAGATATCGATTCGTTTCGATCGCGCCCTTGCAATCCTCGATTCACTGGAGATTGCCCCCGAGCGTACCGAACATTTAAGATCATTTGCCCGTAACCTTATGGGACGTAAAAAATAAAGATTTCAAGCGGAGATGAATATTTCGAGAAAAGATATTGAGATTATGGCCCCTGTGGGGTGTATGGAGTCGTTGCACGCAGCCATTGCGGCAGGTGCCGATGCCGTATATTTTGGCGTAGGAGTGCTGAATATGCGTGCGCGTTCGTCGGTGAATTTTACGTTGGATGATTTGGCGACAATCGTTCATACGGCTCACGCTGCGGGTGTAAAGACCTACTTGACGGTAAATACAATTTTGTATGATAACGAGATGAAGGATCTGTGTGCCATCATCGATCGTGCTGTCGCAGAGGGTGTCGATGCAATTATCGCAGCCGATGTGGCTGCCATTATGTATGCTCGCCGCGTGGGTATGGAGGTGCATATTTCAACACAGTGTAATATATCGAATGCCGAGGCTGTGAAGTTCTATGCGCAGTGGGCCGATGTGGTTGTTCTGGCGCGCGAGCTGTCGCTCGAGCAGATTGCCCATATCTCGCGCGAGATTGAGGCCAACGAGATTGTAGGCCCAAAGGGCGAGCCTGTAAGAATCGAGATGTTTGCCCACGGAGCGTTGTGTATGTCAATTTCGGGTAAGTGCTATTTGAGCGAGCACGAGGAGCATTGCTCGGCAAACAGAGGTGCATGCCGCCAGATTTGTCGTCGCAAATACCTCATTACCGATACCCAGACGGGCCGCGAGCTGGCCATCGATGGTCGCTATATCCTCTCGCCGAAGGATTTGTGTACGATAGACTTTTTGGATAAGTTTATCAAGGCGGGTGTTCGCGTGCTGAAGATTGAGGGCCGTGCGCGCGGTGCCGAGTATGTTAAGCGAGTTGTCGAGAGCTACGATGCCGCATTGAAGGCAATGGAGCGTGGCGAGTACACTCCCGAATATGCCGCTTCGCTCAAGGAGCGCGTCTCGACGGTCTTTAATCGCGGTTTCTGGGAGGGCTACTATGCAGGTCGCCCGATGGTTGAGCATTGTAACCACTATGGATCGGCGGCTACCGAGCGCAAGGTATATGTGGGTAAGATTACCAACTTCTTCAAGAAGATTGGCGTTGCCGAGGTGCTGGTTGAGGCTGCACCTATTAAGGAGGGCGAGTCGCTCGTATGGATGGGCGAGACGTCGGGCGTTGTCGAGCAGCGCGCTGAGGGCCTTACGCTTCACGAGAAGGTTGTTGCGGAGGTGCCGCAGGGCGTTTATTGCTCGATAAAGGTGCCGCAGTTGTTGCGCCGTGGCGATAAACTCTATAAGATGGTACCCGTAGATGATACCATGATTCAGGAGTAGGAATTTTAATTGAAAAAAGAACTAAATAAAACCTTAAGACTATGTTTACAGCAGAGATTTATGCGCAGCGTCGCGCAGAACTTCGTCGCAGAGTGGGCAAGGGCCTTATTCTGCTTCCGGGTAACGTGGAGTCACCAATGAACTACCCGAACAATACCTATCACTTCCGCCAGGATTCTACATTCCTCTACTATTTCGGCCATAACGTACCTCTGTTGGCTGGCGTTATCGATGCCGATTCGGGCGAGGAGGTTTTGTATGGCGATGACTTTACCGTAGATGATATCATCTGGATGGGCCCGCAGGCTACTATTCAGGATTTGGCATTGCAGGTAGGTGTGGCAAAGTCGAAGCCTCTGGCAAAACTCTATGACGATGTACAGCGTGCTATCGCTATGGGCCGCGAGGTGCATTACTTGCCCCCTTATCGTGGCGAGACAAAGCTTATGTTGAGCGATCTGTTGGGTATTGCGCCCTCGATGCTCCACGCTCGTAAGTCGCTCGATATGTTGTTTGCCGTTGCCGAGATGCGCGAGAAGAAGGGTCCGGAGGAGATTGCAGCTATGGAGGAGGCTTTCCAGATTGGTTACCACATGCACACTGCGGCAATGCGCTCAACTCGCGTAGGTCGTTCGGAGCACGAGGTAGCGGGTATCGTTGATGGTATGGCA
>JAGBIR010000051.1 GCA_017934845.1 Alistipes sp.
ACGAACGCGAACTGGCTACCATTAGTGGCTATACGGTCGAACATGTCAAGGAGTTACTAAAACGCATGTGGCAGATGCGAATCATTCGATACATACCTGCCAACTCTTCGCCAATAATCTTTATGGACGAGGAGCGACTACCCATACAAGACCTCTATATTTCGCCCGAGACCTACCTGCACCGCAAGCGTCTTGTCGAGGAGCGTTTCGATAATATGCTGGCATACCTTAACAACGAAGAGGAGTGCCGTAGCGTGGTTATGCAACGCTATTTTGGCGATATTGAAGCAAAGCCGTGCGGGATATGCGACTGCTGCTTGGCGGCACGTCGTAAGGCAAAATCTACAACACCCGACCTGCGGCATCGCATCCTCGAGATGCTACGCGAAAAGCCCCTCTCGCCTCGCGAATTGTCGCGCGAGATTAAGCACGATCCGTCAGATGTAGCTCAAGAGATTGAGAAATTGCGCGAGGAGCAAAAAATTTCTACTACGACAGAGGGAAAACTTATAATAATTTAAGTAACTTTGCCAACCAAAGATTAAAGATGACGTTTCAACCGACCATATCGAACGAGCAGACAGCCGAACTACCCTCGGCTCAATTCGACGGCAAGATTATAATTGTCGATCGCGACTATCAGATTATGGAGGTATGTCGCGATTTGTCGCGTCAGAAAATCATCGGTTTCGACACCGAGACACGTCCCTCGTTCAAAGCCGGCGTTACGAATCGAGTGGCTCTGTTGCAGCTTTCAACACACGAGCGATGCTACCTTATTCGCCTGAATAAGATGAAGTTGCATAATCCGCTACTAAAGATTCTCAGCAACCCCAACATAATTAAGATTGGAGCCGATGTGGCGGGCGATATTCGCGCATTGCACGTTTTGCGCAACTTCAACGAACGCGGATTTATCGATCTGCAACACATAGTCAACAATTGGGGTATCGAGGAGAAGAGCCTGCGCAAAATGTCGGCTATAGTACTCGGCCAGCGCGTATCGAAGGCTCAACGTTTGAGCAACTGGGAGGCTGCAACACTCACACCCCAGCAGCAGATGTATGCCGCAACAGATGCGTGGGTCTGCATTAAGATTTACGAGAAGTTGCTTGCCGATGCACCCGCATCAATCGTTGAGAGTCAGCTTATTGAGACTCCCGCCGAGGTAGCAGCAAAACCTAAAAAACCTTCGCGTCCGCGCCACCACCATCCGGCCAAGCATAAGGATGCGAACACCCGAACAGAAAAACATACAGCACAATGATAACTACACAACTATATTTACGTCGCGGAAAGGAGGAGTCTCTTCTTCGCCGCCACCCTTGGATATTCTCGGGAGCTATCGAACATATTAAGAGTCATGGCGATGAGATTCGCGAGGGCGAGGTGGTTGACGTTTTCACCAAGTCGGGCGACTTTATAGCGCGCGGCCACTATCAGATTGGCTCGATTGCCGTTCGTGTGCTCACTTTCGAGCAGGAGGATATCGACCAAGCGTGGTGGAACAAACGTATAGCCATTGCCTACGACGTTCGTCGCACGCTGGGCCTTACCGACAACGAGCAGACCGACTGCTACCGCTTGATTCATGGCGAGGGCGACTCATTGCCGGGCTTGGTTGTGGATATTTATGGTACGACGGCAGTTGTGCAGTGCCACTCGGTTGGAATGTACCTCTCGCGAATGGCTGTTGCTACGGCTCTGCGCGAGACGTATGGCGAGAAGCTGACCGCCATCTACGACAAGAGTTCTCAAACCGTTCCCTTCAAGGCGGGCCTAAATGCCGTAGATGGTTACATCTGGGGTCACTCCGACCATAAGTCGCACGTCGTAAAGGAGAATGGCGAGAAGTTCCTCGTCAATTGGGAGGAGGGTCAGAAGACTGGTTTCTTCCTCGACCAGCGTTATAATCGCGAATTGGTGCGCCACTATGCCAAGGGCCGTACCGTATTGAATACATTCTGGTACACGGGCGGATTCTC
>JAGBIR010000052.1 GCA_017934845.1 Alistipes sp.
CAGCCAAAATCGACACTGCTGTTGTTGGTGTCGGCCTATGTGGGAGAGGATTGGCGGGCGATGTATCGTTTTGCATTGGATAATGGTTTCCGCTTTCTGTCATATGGCGACTCGTCGCTGCTGATAGTAGATGGAAAGTAGTAGAGATGTCAATATGAATTTTGTCGGCCGAGTGTTTTGCTTGGCCGATTTTTTTGTCCGCAAATTATTGGCTGTTTTTATGCTGATGCTATTTGTGACGACGTAAAGCCCTCGAAAATGTTCGATTGGGAAAATATTTCAGCCTAAAATATGCTATAATAGGGCAAAAAATATCGATTCTACCGAAAAATACACTATCTTTGTAGAGTTGTAATTTTTATTAAAGATGATGAGTTCGTCAATTATAGATCCGCTGGCGGCGAAAAATCTGTTTGCTTACGTCGATAGCTCGGAGTATGATCTGTTTTTGAATAAGGAGAGCCTCCCCTATGCAATGCGTAACGGAGGTATCTATATATGCCTGAAGGGCGAGAGTGAGGTGATTATCAACGAGAATAAATATCGCCTCCAACCTCATACCATGTGTATTGCCTTCCCTGGCACAATTATTCAGTACTACGCCCCCAAAAGCGAAGATTTGGAGAGCTATGTGCTGGTACTGAATATGGAGTTTATGAACGAGCTGAATATCCCCTCGGCCAATACGGTTTATATGTCGATGCGCGAGAATCCCTGTATTAACTTGAGCGAGGAGCAGCAGACCTCGATTATGCAGGTGTGTGAGATGATGCACCAAAAGGATTCGCGTCGCGACCACCCCTACCACGCCGAGATAAATGCGCAGATGGTGCGACTGTTGTGCTATGAGTTGGCAGGAGTATATGCAAGCCGTCTGCCCGTAAGACGTGAACCGTGTACGCGTCAGGATGCCATATTTAGAAAATTCCTTTCGTTGCTGGCTACCGACTATGCCGTATCGCGCGAGGTGCAGTATTATGCCGATAAACTCGATATTACGCCCAAGTATCTGACCGTTGTTACCCGTCAGGTGTCGGGTCGTAGTGCTGCCGATTGGATTATGAATACGGTGATGGTCAATGCCAAGGCTCTGCTCCAGTCAACACAACTCTCGGTGCAGGAGATTTCCAACCGTTTGAACTTTGCCAATCCATCATTCTTCGGACAATATTTCTTGCGAAATGCAGGCGTTACACCAAAGGAGTTCCGCCGCTCAAAAATGTAAAACGAAAAGATATGACAGCATTATACGATAATATAATTTTTGGTCCCGTGCGTTCGCGCCGACTTGGTATATCGCTGGGCGTTAATTTGTTGCCTGTGGAGTCGAAGTTGTGTAGCTTCGATTGCATATATTGCGAGTGCGGCTGGAATGCCGACCATCCGGGCCGTCGTCGCTTTAATGCGCGCGAGGATGTGCGCCAGATGCTCTCCGAGACACTCGATAGAATGGCCGAGGAGGGGGTTTTACCCGATGTAATTACCTTTGCGGGTAATGGCGAACCTACGATGCATCCCGATTTCGAGACTATAATCGACGATACGCTGGCACTGCGCGATGAGAAGGCACCCTCGGCAAAGGTTTCGGTATTGAGTAATGCTACGCAGATTCATCGCGAGGATGTGCGTCGTGCGCTTTGTCGTGTCGATAATAATATTCTGAAGCTCGATTCGGCATTCGATTCAACGGTCGATTTGGTTAATAAACCTTGCGGAAATTACAGTGTTGAGCGTCAGGTGGAGCTGATGAAACTCTTTGATGGGAATTTCATCCTGCAAACGATGTTCCTGCGTGGAGAGTATAATGGCCAAAAGGTCGATAATACCACCGAGGAGGAGGTCGCAGCGTGGTTGGATGTGGTAAAGGAGCTACGCCCGAGTCGTGTGATGGTCTATTCGCTGGATCGTGATACGCCGTGTAAGACCTTGATAAAGGTCGAGCGCGAGGATCTGCAACAGATAGCACAGCGTGTTGAAGCATTGGGCATTGAGTGCTCGGTGGCGTAGGTTTTAACTATGAAAATTTGTATCGATGGGATCGATTGAACATATTGATTACGACCTGCTTTGGAAGGTTAACTCACCGAGGGACTTGAAACGCCTGTCGATCGATGAGTTGCCGCGCTATTGTCAGGAGTTGCGCCAATATATTATCGAGGAGTGCTCGAAAAATCCCGGCCATCTGGCATCGAGTCTCGGTGTTGTGGAGCTGACGGTTGCAATACACTATGTGTATGATGCTCCGCAGGATAAGTTGGTGTGGGATGTGGGCCATCAGGCTTATGCCCATAAGATAATTACGGGTCGTCGCGATGCTTTCCCGACAAATCGTAAGTTGGGCGGTATAAGTGGCTTTCCGCGTATGGCCGAGAGCGAGTACGACGCTTTTGGCGCAGGTCACTCTTCGACCTCTATCTCGGCAGCTTATGGCTTGGCAAAGGCTGCTGCGTTGCTTGGCGAGGAGCATAATGTGGTGGCGGTGATTGGCGATGGTGCGATGACGGGAGGTCTGGCTTTTGAGGGTTTGAACAACGCTGGAGCCGATAAACTGAATAATCTGCTCGTTATTTTGAACGATAACGATATGGCAATCGATCAGGCTACGGGTGCGCTGAAGAAATATCTGGCACACGTTGCTGCGTCGCGTCACTATAACTCACTTAAGCGTACATTGTGGCGTTGGTTTTCGCATGTGCCGCCATTGTTGCGTTTCTGTCAAAAGACGGGCAATGCGGTTAAGCAGGGCCTGCTGCAAAATAGTAATCTTTTCGAGAGTCTTAACTTCAGATATTTCGGTCAGATTGACGGCCATAATGTTAAGGAACTGGTTAGTATTTTGACTGCATTGAAGGAGATTCGCGAGCCGAAGTTGCTGCACGTCATAACAAAGAAGGGTAAGGGTTATAGCCCTGCCGAGGGAGATCAGACTGTATGGCACGCACCGGGTAAATTTAACCCTGATACGGGAGAACGAGTGCCTTCGAACGGCTCGGCTGCGCGTTATCAGGATGTCTTTGGCCATACGATTCTGGAGCTGGCGCGTAAGGATAAGCGAATTGTAGGCATTACGCCCGCAATGCCTTCGGGTTGCTCACTAAATATTATGATGCGCGAGATGCCCGAACGATGCTTCGATGTGGGCATTGCCGAGGGTCATGCCGTTACATTTGCTGCGGGATTGGCAGCAGGAGGTATGCACCCCGTATGTAATATATACTCTACATTTATGCAACGCGCTTACGACAATGTTATTCACGACGTTGCGTTGCAGAATCTGCCCGTTACGTTCTGTCTCGACCGCGGAGGTCTGGTGGGCGAGGATGGTGCTACGCATCACGGAATGTTCGATTTGGCATACTTCTCGTGCGTGCCTAATTTGATTGTTGCGGCACCGATGAACGAGCTTGAATTACGCAATATGTTGTTCTCGGCTGTGAATACTCCATCGCCCTATGTTATCCGCTATCCGCGCGGCTGTGGCGAGGGTGTAGAGTGGCGAGAGAAGGCTTTTGAACAAGTAACTACGGGTCGCGGTCGTTGCCTGAAGGGTGGCGAGACGGTGGCTGTCGTTACAATCGGTACGGCGGGAAATTTTGCTGCCGAGGCTATTCGCCGAGTGGAGGCGACTACGAAAAATGAAATTGCACATTACGATTTGCGCTTTGCAAAACCGTTGGATTTCGCACTTTTGGATGAGGTGGGCAAACGCTATGCCGAGGTCATTACCGTCGAGGATGGCATCCTGCGAGGTGGCGTTGGCGAGGCTGTGGCGCAATATCTGAATAGCAAGGGCTATGCGACAAAGGTTACATCGTTGGGAATTGACGATAATTTTGTCGAGCATGGCTCTCCTGCCGAGCTGTATGCGCAGTGCGGATATGATGCAGCAAGCATCGAGCGTAGGATTCTGGGAATTCTTGGCAAATGAGACTAAAATTGGCTATATATCTGCTGCTGACTATGTTGGTAATGCCTCTTTGCGGCGTTGCGCAACGTGAGCGACATCTGCATTTGGAGCAGGTGATGAATGTTGCCGATTTGTTGCCCGCAGAGGTTGAGGTGCGAGGCTCATCGCAGGGTATGGCTATAAGTGGTCGTTATGCTTTTTTGATGCACGATAAGGGGCAGTGCGTGGTGGTCGATATACGTCGCAAGGAGTTTGTTGCGACGTTTGTTATGGAGGGCAATACCGGCCATTGTAATAACGCCTCGTTCGGACGGGAGCGAGCAACGCAAGAGTCGCAATTCCCGTTGCTCTATGTTACCGAGTGCCGAGGTCAGAGGGCCTGCTATGTAAATGATGTTACGTTGAGCGGCTCACGCCTTGTGCAGACGATATATTACGATGGCGACGATATCGAGGGCCCGGCCGATTGGTTTGTCGATGCGCGTCGCGATAATATATGGCTATATTGTACGGTCAAGGGCGAGCGCAGGTTAAAAAAGTTCCGTTTGCCACGACTCTCGGAGTCGGACTCTAGGGGAGAGGTGCATCTTTCGGTCGAGGATGTGTTGTGCGAAATAGCTGCCGGAGAGGTCAAGATCCCGCAGGGTAGTTTGATTCATCGCAAGCGGATATACCTCCCCGATGGCGTTCCTTCGCGCGATAGACGATTGCACGTAGTGAGTATTAAAGGTGATGCGCACGAGCAGTACGACCTGAATCATTTGGCGGTTGAGCCCGAGGGAGTTGCTGCAAAGGGCCGCCGACTCTATCTTTCGTTCCATACACCTCGCGACCCGCGTCAGAATCTGATATATCGCTTCCGATTTAAGCGCAGGGCCAATTAGTCGTTATCGATTATTAGGCCATCGGTGTCGTAGCCGCGTGCCTGTGCTAACTTGATAATATGATTGAGTGTAGCCTCATCAAGTTGCGGCGTGCGCGATAAAATCCATAGATATTTTGGCGAGCGACTACCAACAAGTGCCCACGCCCCGTTGTCGGCCATTGCGAGGATGTTATAGTCGGAGTAGAACACCCAAAAGAACGATACGCGAAGCCTTCCCGCAACGTCGGTAGTCTTTGCTTTGCCTATGGCCTCGGTAGGCTTACCATCGCGCATGCCTCGATTTACGACCTCTATTTTCCCATTGTCCAATAGTGTATAAGTCGCCGTTATGTCGGTCATTCCACGCTCGAAACGGTGGTCGAAACGGGCAATTTCATACCATTTCCCCATAAAATCTTTCAGGTCGATATCGGCTACCGTCGTGCGGTCGATATCCTTGTTGTTGCTGCTATATGCATAGGCGGCACATAGGAGGATTAACGATAAGAGTAACATCCTGATTTTTGTATAAGTTTTCATAATCATAGCGTTTTGGGGAAGGTGGTTGCAAATACCGTACAAAACATTTCCGTTTTCGGGAGTGCTGATGTGCGGTTTATGTCGCTTGCTTGTAATGAATTGACAGTAGGAAGTCTGTTCTGACTAAAAAATTATCACAAAAAGGATATTTTTTTTGAAAATCATTGGTCGGTTGGCTCAGTTTTGGAGAATTATTTTTATATTTGTAAATGGTATATTTCGCAAATGCGATAGTGGTAAGGCTGTGGTAGTATGTGAGATATGCTCTTGGCGATAAGAGCAGTTTGACGGAAATAAAGAATAATTGCAGTGTCGCGTTGCGTTTTGTTTGAGAAAAAGAATTAATTATTAACTAAAAGAGTTCGGTGGCCTTGCCGCTCGGATTCGACATATAAACATTTTACAAATGGCAAATCTTAAAACAACTTTTGCGGGTCTTGAGCTGCGCAACCCCATTGTGGCGGCGAGCTGTGGTCTCTCTTCTACGCTTGATGGTGTGGTTAAATTGGAGCAGGCCGGCGTTGGTGCCGTAGTGCTTAAATCGCTGTTCGAGGAGAATATCGTACGCGAGATTCAGCACTTGAGCTCTGTTGACGACCATACCGAGGCTGCCGACTACCTTCAGGGGTATATGCGTGCGCAGCGCGTTGACGATTATATCCGTTTTATCGGAAATTGTAAGTCAAAGTGCTCGATTCCCATCATTGCAAGTATCTGCTGCCATAGCCGTGGTGAGTGGATGGCCTATGCACGAGCAATCGAGAAGGCCGGTGCCGATGGTCTGGAGCTAAATGTCATGGGTTTGTGCGCTCGTCGCGAGTATAATAATGGCGATTACGAGAAGTTGCATTGCGATATCGTGCGTGAGGTCAAGAATCTGATTAATATCCCCATTATCGTTAAGCTGGGTGCAAATATTACCAACCCTGTAGCCCTTACCGAGCGATTGAAGGCTTATGGTGCTTCGGCTGTGGTATGCTTTAATCGTCCGTTCCAGACCGATATCGATGTCGATACTATGCGTTATGTGTCGGGTAAGGTTACAAGCAACCCGTCGGATTTGAGCAATCCGTTGCGTTGGGTTGGCTTGATTTCGGCCTCGGTTAAGGGTATCAGTTTCGCTTTGTCGGGCGGTGTTCATACCTACAATGGTCCGATTAAGGCAATTTTGGCAGGTGCTAATGCTGTGGAGGTTTGTAGTGTGCTCTATGAGCAGGGTGATGGCTGGGTAGCCAAGGCTCTGGAGAACCTCGAGCAGTGGATGGATCGTCAGGGCTTCGAGAGTGTTGAGGAGTTCTGCGGACGTATGAATGCGTCGGATTCTGATGCTGCCGAGCAGTTGGAGCGCGTGCAGTTCTTGAAGTTCTTCTCGGCGAAGTAGGAAGCCTGCACCGAGTGACAAAATGTCGGAAAATGACATTTTTCACTGCCAAACTCTGCCAATTGGGCGGAGAAATGTCCGATTAGGGGCCGTGGCAAAGAAATTGCTGAATTATGTTCAGAACGAAAATGAAACAATTAAACATTGACGACGATGAACATTAATTCATTAACAATCAAAGCGCAGGAGGCCCTGCAAAGTGCGGTGGCTTTGGCTGCGCGTGAGGGACAGCAGGCTGTCGAGCCTTTGCATTTGTTGAGTGTCTTAACCACAGCCGACGATTCGCTATGTACTTTCCTGTTGGGACGTGTTGGCGTAAATATGCCAATGTTGCGCGAGGAGGTGCGTAAAGGCGTAGAGTCGATGCCAAAGGTGTCGGGTGCCGGTGGCGAGCAGTTCTTCTCGGGCGATACTTCTAAAGTTATTCAGCGCGGAGTAGATTTCACGCGCAAGTTTAATGATAAATATGCTTCGGTGGAGCATCTCCTGCTTGGCTTGGTGGCCGAGCGGGGGCATGCCGCCGATATCTTGAAACGCAACGGAGCTTCGGAAAAAGATCTGATAGAGGCTATCCGTACATTCCGCAAGGGTGCGACCGTCGATTCTCAGACATCATCTCAAGAGTTTAATGCTCTGGGCAAGTATGCCATAAATCTTAACGATATGGCGCGCAGTGGCAAGCTCGATCCCGTTATCGGTCGTGATGACGAGATACGCCGTGTGTTGCAGATTCTGTCGCGTCGTACGAAGAACAATCCCATCTTGGTCGGTGAGGCGGGTGTCGGAAAGACCGCCATTGCCGAGGGTATAGCCCATCGTATTGTCGATGGCGATGTGCCCGAAAATCTTAAGTCGAAGACAATCTTCTCGCTCGATATGGGTGCGCTGGTTGCCGGTGCAAAGTATCAGGGCGAGTTCGAGGAGCGTTTGAAGAGCGTTGTGCAGGAGGTCGTTGCAGGCGATGGCGAGATTCTGCTCTTTATCGACGAGATTCACACACTGGTGGGTGCCGGAAAGTCGAGTGGTGCTATGGATGCAGCCAATATCCTAAAGCCGGCTTTGGCGCGTGGCGAGTTGCGCACGATTGGAGCTACGACGCTCGACGAGTTCCAGAAATATTTCGAGCAGGATAAGGCTTTGGAGCGTCGTTTCCAGAAGGTTATGGTCGATGAGCCTGCTACCGAGGATGCCATTTCAATCTTGCGTGGATTGAAGGAGCGTTACGAGAATCACCACCGTGTGCGTATCAAGGATGAGGCTATTATCGCGGCCGTAGAGCTTTCGCACCGCTATATTACATCGCGTTTCCTGCCCGATAAGGCTATCGATTTGGTCGATGAGGCTGCGGCACATCTGCGCCTTGAGATGAACTCGGTGCCCGAGGATATCGATAACCTCGATCGCCGTATTCGCCAGCTGGAGATTGAGCGCGAGGCTATCCGTCGCGAGAACGATGAGCAGCGTGTGGAGAATCTTACGCGCGAGATTGAGGAGCTGAAGTCAAAGGAGTCGGCCTTGCGTGCCAAGTGGCAGGGTGAGCGAGATTTGTTGCAGAAGATACAGCAGAACAAGGACTCTATCGAGCAACTCAAAATCGAGGCGCAGCAGGCTGAGCGTGCGGGCGACTACGGTCGCGTGGCCGAGATTCGCTATGGCAAGATTGTCGAGGCTGAGCGACAGATTGAGGCCCTGCAGGAGCAGCTGCGACTGACAACCGCTTCGGGTGAGGCGATGATTAAGGAGGAGGTTGATTCTCAGGATATTGCCGAGATTGTTTCACGTTGGACAGGTATTCCCGTGCAGCGTATGCTCTCATCCGAGCGCGAGAAACTTCTGCATATGGAGGCGGAACTGCATAAGCGCGTTGTGGGTCAGCAGCAGGCCATTGAGGTTATCTCGGATGCTGTGCGTCGCTCGCGTGCCGGCCTGAACGATATGCGCAAGCCCATCGGCTCGTTTATCTTCCTCGGCACGACAGGTGTGGGTAAGACCGAGCTGGCAAAGGCGCTGGCGGAGTTCCTCTTTAACGACGATTCGATGATGACTCGCATAGATATGAGCGAATATCAGGAGCGTCACAGCGTCTCTCGCTTGGTGGGTGCGCCTCCGGGATATGTAGGCTATGATGAGGGTGGTCAGCTCACCGAGGCTGTGCGCCGCAAGCCCTACTCTGTGGTGCTGTTGGACGAGATTGAGAAGG
This sequence comes from Alistipes sp., assembly GCA_017934845.1. Classification (GTDB taxonomy): domain Bacteria; phylum Bacteroidota; class Bacteroidia; order Bacteroidales; family Rikenellaceae; genus Alistipes. The sequence goes on from JAGBIR010000052.1 coordinate 8,894, forward strand.
CTCATCCCGATGTCTTTAACATCTTGTTGCAGGTGTTGGACGATGGCCGTCTGACCGATAATAAGGGCCGCACGGTCGATTTCCGCAATACGATAATTATTATGACCTCGAATATGGGCTCGCACATCATTCAGGAGAATTTCTCTGCCGCCTTCGATGGCTCGGCCGTATCAAAGGATGTTGTCG
>JAGBIR010000053.1 GCA_017934845.1 Alistipes sp.
AACTTGATAAAGACTAATTATGAGACACAATAAGAATTTTAATCACCTTGGCAGACAGGCTGGCCACCGTAAGGCTATGCTTTCAAATATGGCATCGTCACTCGTTCTGCACAAGCGTATCGAGACTACGGTAGCAAAGGCGAAGGCAGTACAGCGTTTCATTGAGCCTTTGGTAACCAAGTCAAAGGAGGATACTACTCACTCACGTCGTGTAGTTTTCTCATACCTCAAGCAGAAAGAGGCCGTTACTGAGTTGTTCCGCACTATCGCTCCCAAGATCGCTGAGCGTCCGGGAGGTTACACACGCATCCTTAAGACTGGTTTCCGTCTTGGTGATGCTGCCGATATGTGTATCATCGAGTTCGTTGACTTCAACGAGGCTTATACATTTGGTAAGTTGCCTTCAACTGAGGAGGTAGCTGCTAAGCCCAAGACTCGTCGTTCACGCAAGAAGACCGATGCTGTAGAGGACGCTACTGTTGTAGCTGAGAAGAAGGCAAAGGCTCCTAAGGCTCCTAAGGCTACCACAGCTAAGGCTGCTCCCGTAGCAAAGAAGACCAACGTAGGTAAGAAGATGTAATTTTAGGATTACAACTTTATATTGATAGGGCTCTCCCCGCGCGGGAGGGCCTTATTTTTTTGCGATTGAGGGGCGGTTTTTGCTGCTGAAGGGGTGGAATTTTGTGGTTGCGATGAGTGTTTTTACTATTGTATGGAGTGCGATCAAGAAAAAATTCCTAAATTTGTAATGTCGCAGCGTGCGATGAGTATATATTTGGAAGCGTTTTTTATTCCTCGACGGTGAACTTCGACAACTCATTTGTGGTAGGGAATAACGAATGCTCTGCTTTGGTATGTATTATGTATAACGACATTATACCACCAAAGTGTGAGTCGTTATATCTACTACAGGCAGTCGAAGGCCTACCGTCGGATAGAAACAGGCTCACACTTCTTTTATATACCCGACCCTTAACTTTTAGATGAGCTGTCGAGCCGCAGCCGCCGTAGAATGATTATGTTGGTTATTTGTGTTGTCGTCTGTGTGGCGTTGGCTGTGATTGTCAAGTAGATATCGTAATTACAAACCTATTTATTGCGCTTGGGCGTGCGTGAAGTGATAAAAAAACGGCAACCCGCGGGTCGCCGTTTCCCATTTCTTCCTATTTTTATATCTCGTTATTTCCACTCCTTCAGCATTGCGATTTGCTCTTTGGTGAGGAATGAGAGCATATCCTTGTTGGCGTGCTTCGACACTACCGTGAGGAAATAGTTGATCTTCTCCCACTTCGTAGAGCCGCACGATTGCGACGGGTCGAGGTTGTAAAGCTCCTTGAATGCCTTCTTGAAGGGCTCCCAACCTACGCTGGCAACCATCTGGCACAGTGGCCACATCATGCCGGCGCCATCCAAATCCTTGTTGTTTGCCCAGCAATTTGCAGCATCCTTGCTATACTTGTTGTCGATTTCTGTTCCAACGAATACCTTGCCGTCGGTATAGATTCTAAAATCGTGCTTCTGCAAGGCGTAATACATACGGAAGTTGGCGAATAGCTCCTCGTTCCAGTTCCAATTGCCGTTGCCGTTGTTGTGTGCGCCCGAGGTGTAGTTGTCGGGACCAAAGTTGTGACCCATCTCGTGCAAGATACCGAATACGGTGTCGTCGTGCTTAACCATATCTTCCAACGTAGATTTAATGTAGTTGGGGTGCCACTGAATGGGGTAACCCGCAATAGCCCAAGCCGATACCTCGTTCGATAGGATAGGCATCTTCTTACCATCAAATGGCTTGAAGAAGTCGAACAGCTCGCAATAAGCCTCATAGGCCTTGTCCAAGTCGCCGAGCCACTCGTCGATTGCGCTATCCGAAATGGTAACCAAATCCTTGTAGAAGTAGAGTATGACGTACTCACCTTGACGGGTGTAGATGTCCGACGGGGTGTGCATCTTTACATTGTCAAACCATACTGTACCGCGAGAATCGCCGCCCCAGAAGCCCAGTCGGCAGCAGATGTCAACGCTCTCGGTCTCGGGGACGAACAGCACCTTGCGATTCGACCAGCCGTTAGTGCCGGTATAGGCACCCGAAGCGATGAAACCGCTCCACTCGAAGATGCCGACGCTACCGCCACGACCCTTCTCAACACCTGAAGTTTTGATGTCGGCCGACAGCTCGTATGGTACTCCGATGGTGAGTCCCGTAATTGTCTGTACGGCAGGTGCATCGCAGGTGTCGGTGCCTTTGGTGCACGATATTTTAATGCAGGCAGAGTTGTTTACGCCGCCGCTCTTCTCGTAAGTGAAAGTTGCACGGCTGGTGTACCATGCATTTCCCTTCTTCCAAACACCTTTCTCGCCCGTAAAGTCAACCTCATCTTCGAAGTCGCCATTAGGAATCTCGATTGACTGGTACTCCAGCGATGAGTCGCCGCCATTGTTGCTCTCGCCGCCATCGTTGCCGCTGCCACCCTCGTCGGTGTTGTCGTCGCCTTCGCCTTCGCCATCATCGGTGTTATCGTCCTTGTCATCGTCTGGAACGATAGGTTTGTAATCGAAGTCGGGAGCGGTCTTATCTTCGCCACATGAGGGGAGTGCGAAAATAATGAGTAGGCACAATAGGAGTTTGAAAAAATGTGTCATAGTCTTAAATAATTTTTGATAGTGCAAAGGTATGTAATTTTCATATAAAAACATCCATATCGCCCAAAATAAAAGCCGCCTCCCGAAAGGGAAGCGGCTCTGGATATTGTGCCGAGAGATTAATCCTCGTCGGTGTCGGTGTAAGCCTTCAAGAGCTTGTCCTGAACATCGGCAGGCACCTGCTCGTATGATGCGAACTGCATAGTGTAGGTCGCAGCACCCGAAGTAAGTGATGAAAGCGATGTAGAGTAACGATACAACTCTGCCAAAGGTACGCGAGCGTTCAAGCGGTCGAAGCCCTTATCTGACTCCATACCCATAATCATAGCACGGCGGTTCTGAAGGTCGCTCATAACGGCACCCATA
>JAGBIR010000054.1 GCA_017934845.1 Alistipes sp.
CACGCCACGGTAAAGAGGTTATACTCCTCGGGCGTAGCACCACAACTCACCAACACCGCCGGCACGGGATATATCATCGTCCCGGGTTTCCAGCTCTGTTTCTTCTCGCTCATCGATTAATGATTTACATTTTTACTTCATACAAAGATAATACTTTTTTTTCGTAGCCAGCATAATATCACACCGCACACATATCTCACTTTTCAATTTGCTTTTACACATCCAACCGCTCGATTATGTATTATTTAGACAGTTTCCGCTCATAAATTTGATTTTTAGAATAAAAAACCCTAACTTTAGAGGTTGGTAAAAGGCCCTGAAAACAAAGTTTATAATAAACCGATAACTAATTAAACTATAACATAAAAAACTATGAACAACAAAATGACGCGTATTGAGAGCGACCTTATTGGTCAGATGGAAGTTCCTGCCGACAAACTCTATGGAGTGCAAACATTGCGAGGATTGGAGAATTTCCCGATTAGTCATTTCCGATTGAGCGATTATCCACTCTTTATCAATGGATTAGCAATCACAAAGTGGGGTGCCGCCGAGGCTAACCATCAGTTGGGCCTGCTCAGCGACGAGCAGTATAATGCTATCGTGCAGGCGTGCACGGAGATTCTTGCGGGCGAGCATCACGATCAGTTCCCCGTCGATATGATTCAGGGTGGCGCAGGTACTACCACCAATATGAATGCCAACGAGGTTATCGCTAACCGCGCATTGCAGATTATGGGTCACGAGGCTGGCGAGTATCAGTATCTCTCGCCCAACGACCACGTTAACTGCTCACAATCTACGAACGATGCCTACCCTACGGCTATTCACCTCGGCCTTTATGCTACACACCTTAAGTTTATGGAGCATTTCAAGGCTTTGATTGCATCGTTCGACAAGAAGGCTCAGGAGTTTGCTCACATCCTTAAGATGGGCCGTACACAGTTGGAGGATGCCGTTCCTATGACTTTAGGACAGACCTTTGGTGCATTTGCCAACATCCTGCGTGACGAGATTCGCAACATAGAGTTCGCAGCCGAGGAGTTGCTCACTGTAAATATGGGTGCAACGGCCATCGGTACAGGTATCTGCTCGGAGCCCGAGTACTCGGAGAAGTGCATCGCTGCCTTGCGCGAGATTACCGCTTGGGATATTAAGTTGGCAGGCGACTTGGTAGCTGCTACATCAGATACAACCTCAATGGTAGGTTATTCGCAGGCTTTGCGCCGCATCTCGGTTAAGATGAACAAGATTTGCAACGACCTTCGTCTATTGGCTTCAGGTCCTCGTTGCGGTTTGCACGAGTTCGATTTGCCGGCTCGCCAGCCCGGTTCTTCAATTATGCCGGGCAAGGTAAACCCCGTTATTCCCGAGGTTATGAACCAGATCTCTTACAAGGTTATCGGTAACGATATGTGCGTTGCAATGTGCGCCGAGGCTGCCCAGATGGAGCTTAACGCTATGGAGCCCGTAATGGCACAGTGCTGCTTCGAGTCTGCCGAGATTATGATGAACGGCTTCGACACATTGCGTGTAAACTGCATTGACGGCATCAAGGCTAACGAGGATGTTTGTCGCGGCTATGTTCGCAACAGCATCGGTATCGTTACAGCCCTCAACCCCATCATCGGCTATAAGAACTCTACAAAGATTGCCAAGGAGGCCCTCGAGACAGGCGGCAGCGTTTACGATTTGGTACTCGAGCACGGCGTATTGAGTAAGGAGGAGTTGGATACTATCCTCTCGCCCGAGAATATGATTCGTCCCGTAAAATTGGATATCAAGCCTCGCCGATAAGAGGCATTAACAACAAAAGAGGCTGTCGCAACTAAAAGTTGGACAGCCTCTTTTCATATTAGTTGCTTAGCAAGTGCTATTTCAAGCTCTCTAACATTCGTTTCAACACTACCGTAGCCGATATTTCACGATTCGCAGCCTCGGGAATAACCAACGAGCGCGGTGACTCGATAACATCGTCGGTCACAATCATATTTCGTCTTACGGGCAGGCAGTGCATAAAATGGGCATTGTTAGTAACGGCCATCTGTCGCTCGCTCACCGTCCAGCTCATATCCTTCGACAGCACCTTACCGTAGTCCTCGGGGCGCGTAACACCCGGGCAGCTCCAGTTCTTGGCATAGATGAAATCTGCGCCCTCAAAAGCCTTCATCTGGTCATACTCTACCTTCGCATCACCCGCAAACTGGGGATCGAGTTCATAACCCTCGGGGTGTGTAATCACAAAATCTACATCGGCAGCATTCATCCACTCGGCAAACGAGTTAGGCACAGCCTGCGGCAGAGCCTTCGGATGGGGAGCCCACGTCAAGACCACCTTCGGACGCTTGCGCTCCTTGTACTCCTCGATTGTAATCAGATCGGCAAACGACTGCAAGGGATGCACCGTAGCGCTCTCCATAAAGAATACAGGTTTCCCGGAATACTTTATAAATTGGTTGAGAATCTTCTCCTCGTAGTCATCCTCGCGGCTCTCGAACGTAGCAAACGAACGAACGCCGATAATATCGCAATAGCTCGCCATAACGGGGATGGCCTCCAACAGATGCTCGCTCTTGTCACCATCCATCACAACGCCACGCTCGGTCTCCAGTTTCCACGCACCCTGATTAACATCCAGCACGATGACATTCATACCCAAATTCATCGCAGCCTTCTGCGTCGAGAGGCGCGTACGCAAGCTATTGTTAAAAAATATCAAGAGTGCGGTCTTATTCCGTCCCAACTCTTGATACTTAAATCTGTCGGCCTTAATCTCAGCCGCCTCACGCAATGCCTCGTCCAAATTACCGAGGTCTTTTACACTTCTGAATACTCTCATACTCATCTATTTCAACAACAAAAGTAGCTCCACCGCGACTCGAACGCGAATTTAGGGTTTAGGAAACCCTCGTTCTATCCCTTGAACTATAGAGCCAAAACCGCCATTACGTTGGCAACGACTACAAAGATACACCTACGATTTCAAAATTCAAAATTAACCCGACATAAAGTCTGCTTTTCATCCTTCTTGCAAGGCATAGTGCAAATAAATTTGACCTCTGCGTGCGTGTCGCGCGTCAGTTCGGAATTCAAAATTAACCCATCAGTGTATCGTCTCCACAAAAAAAGTCGCTACCCACCATAGGATAGCGACCTTTTCCATTTATTATCGTATGATAGATTACTCTACATCCGCCTGAGCGAAGCCCTCGACATCGGCCTTCAAGCCTACAACCAAGTTGTCGTAGTCGCGAAGACCTGTACCACCTGGGATCAGGTGACCGCAGATAACGTTCTCCTTCAGGTTCTCCAGTGGGTCAATCTTACCCTGGATAGCAGCCTCGTTCAAGACCTTGGTAG
>JAGBIR010000055.1 GCA_017934845.1 Alistipes sp.
CAAGGCCAAGATCTTTGTAAGATACCATAATTTTGTTTTTATTATGAAGTTAATGAATAAATTTCACTCTCTTTTCTCGTGCAAAACACCTCTTTACGCCAAGCATTTGGCTCTATCGGCCGTTTGCGGCACAAATATACAAAATAATTGGGTCTTTAGGAAATTTTATGCCGAAGATAATATATTAAAATGAAATATTTTTTCTTAGTCGTGGTCGAACGCTCTCGCTGGCGTTCTTTTGCGTGGTAATAAAGTCATCGCGTGGAGCAAAAAAATCATTAGCCGAAGTGCGATTTCGATTAAAAAAGAGTATTTTTGTATTAGGGAGATTGTTTTGCCGTTTGCTGCGAGTGGCGATATGTGAGACGATACCCGCTTTTATTTAGCTAAAACTAACTTAAATTAAACAATATGAGAAGATTATTGTTGTTTGCAATGCTGTTTTTTGCAATTCCGGCCATTGCTCAAGTGAGCCTTACCGACCTTAAGGTCAACCACTTGTCGGCACCCGAAGGTTTGGCGGATCGAACACCTACGTTCAGCTGGATTTTGAAGAGTGATGCTCGTGGCGTGATGCAGACGGCCTACGAGGTTGCTGTATATAAGGGAGGTAAATGTATGTGGTCGTCGGGCAAAGTGCTGTCGGATAACTCGATAACTGTTCCCTACGAGGGCCCCGAGTTGCAGTCGGGTACGCGCTATGTGTGGCGAGTCAGAGTGTGGGACAACAAGGGCAAGGTGTCGAAGTGGATGAGCAGTTCGTGGCTTACGGGCCTCTTCTCTTTGGAGGATTGGAAAGCAAAATGGATCGAGCCGGAGTTGCAGGACGACCGTTCGCCCATTATGCGTAAGGAGTTTGCGGTAAACAAGAGTATAGCCTCGGCTGTTTTGCACGTTACGGCACATGGACTGTATGAGGCATCGATAAACGGCAAGAAGGTTGGCGATGCACACCTAACACCCGGCTGGACTGCTTATAACAAGCGTCTGCAATATCAGTCATACGATGTAACCTCAATGCTTGCGAAGGGTGCAAATGCCGTAGGATTGGAGTTGGGCTATGGCTGGTATCATAGCCGAATGTGTTTCCATGATCGCGCAAATCGTTATATGTACAACATCCATCAGGTGGGTGCTATTGCTCAGATTGACATTACCTATACCGATGGCACGAAGGAGTCAATCACAACCGATAAGTCGTGGAAGGCCTCTACGGGCGAGATTCTTCATTCGACAATCTACGATGGCGAGACTATCGATGCCCGCAAGGCACAGCAGGGCTGGAACTGCGTAGGCTTCGATGATTCGGCTTGGCAAAATGTAAACGAGGCGTCGTACTCGCTGGGCGAACTTACCGCTACGGAGTCGGAGCCGGTTGTTACGCGAGAGAGGGTTAAGCCTGTGAAGTTTTTCATCACTCCTGCGGGCGAGAAGGTGCTGGACTTCGGTCAGAATCTTGTAGGCCGCGAGGTCGTAAAGGTAAATGGCAAAGAGGGACAGGAGATTGTTATCTCGCATGCCGAGGTTTTGGACGAGAAGGGTAATTTCTATACTACAAATCTCCGCACCGCCAAGGCTCAAACGCGCTACACTTGCCGCGAGGGCGAGCAGACATTCTCGACAAAGTTTTCGTGGTATGGTTTCCGCTACCTGAAGGTCGAGGGTATTGAGGGCGACCTCAATTTGGACGATTTTGTTGCCGAGGTTATCTTCTCGGACTACCCCGAAACAGGCAATTTCGAGTCATCAAATGCACTTGTAAATCAGTTGCAGAGCAATATCAAGTGGGGTATGCGTGGCAACTTTGTCGATGTGCCGACCGACTGCAATCAGCGCGACGAGCGCATGGGCTGGACAGGCGATGCACATGTATTCTTCCGCACCGCTACATTTATGGGCGATGTGCAGAACTTCTTTATCAAGTGGCTGAAAGATTTGGCTTTGGATCAGTGGCCGGGAGGCGAGATTACCGACCTTGTGCCTTGTATCCCCGGTTGGATGGGTGCAGGTCGTACGGGTTGGGCCGATGCGGGCGTTACTATCCCGTGGCAGCACTATATGGCCTATGGCGATAAGCGCGTGCTGGAGAATCAGTACGAGAGTATGAAGCGCTGGATTGACTTTATGTTCCGCAACTGCCAGGACTATCTATGGTCGTCGGGCTGGCACTATGGTGATTGGTTAGCATATCAGGCAGAGAATGATTTTGGAGGTCGTTCGGCCGTGACCTATCGCCCGCTTATCCAGCAGTGTTTTATGGTACACTCTGCCGAGCAGTTTGTCGAGGCGGCGAAGGTGCTGGGTAAGACGCGCGTTGCGGAACGATATGCGGCAACCATCGAGAAGTGCAAAAAGGCCTTCTGCGAGGCATACCTCACACCACGCGGACACCTCGTATCATCGACCCAGGCGGCCTATGTGCTTGCGTTGGAGTTTGATATGGTTCCCGATGAGGTGCGCCCAACGATTGCAGCACGCTTGGCGGAGAATGTTCGCGAGTATGGCCACCTTACAACCGGTTTCCTGGGTACGCCTTACTTGTGCCACGCGTTGAGCAATAACGGCTACACCGAGCTGGCATACCGCATCCTGCTGCACGAGGGCTATCCCGGCTGGTTGTATTCGGTTAAGATGGGCGGAACTACGATTTGGGAGCTGTGGGACTCTATGAAGTCCGACCGCACTATCCCCGATACGGGTATGAACTCGTTCAACCACTACTCGAAGGGTGCCGTTGGCGATTGGCTCTATCGTGAGGCTGTCGGCTTGAAGGAGATTACGGCTGGTTACAAGAGCTTTATGGTGCGCCCCAACCCGGGTGGCGGCTTTAAGTATATGGGTGCCGACAAGGTTACGCCTTATGGTCGCGCTGCGGCGAAGTGGTACGACGAGCCGGGTAAGTTCACTCTGGAGGTCGAGGTACCAGCCAACTCAACTGCCGAGATTTATGTTCCCTCGCCTTCGGTTGATGCCGTAACGGTTGATGGTGTGGCGGTTGCATCGGTTGCCGATGTTAAGGTTATCGGCAAGGACGGCCCTTACGCAAAATTCGTTGTCGGCTCGGGAAAGTATAAGTTCGTCGCCAACAGGTAAAGCGTCATACCACATTTTCGCACGATAAGAGGGCGTGTGATATGGAATGACGAAATACATAATAGTAACGCGGGTAGTAAAATCACTACCCGCGTTACTGTTTTTCTATGTGAATACTCCGTTATCTCCCGACGGGAGTGATGAAGAATTCATATTTATAATCCTGATACTCCACGCGATATGGCTTTTGGGGCGGGAAACTCCACGAGTTAATGCAGCCCAAACCCTGATGTATGCCGTCGAAGCAGATATGCGTCTTGCCGTCGGGTTTCAAATCGCCCGAGTGGCGTTGCTTTGGCCCAACGCTGACGTCCATTGCCTCCTGCGAGTAGGGCAGAGCTGACAGGGCAAATGCACTACCTCCACGCAGACATATACCAAAGCCCGACGAATCGGTAATCTCGCACCAACGCAGATCGCTATGCAGACCCGACTCCTGCGGACGCACAAGCGTCTCGTCGTATTGGTCGGCTACACGCTGGGTGTAAAGACCTATGTCGGCGGCCGCCTTGCGGTCGGAGTAACTCTCAATCGGGCCACGACCGTAGTAGTGCATCACACTATATCGTGCCGGCATCTCCATACGCATACCCACGCGGAACATACCGCTAACATCGGCACCATCCTCGGTATCGAGTTTTGCGAGAATCTGAAGATTGCCGTTATTGTCGATGAAGTAGGTTATGTTAAGCATTGCCTTCACGTCGGGTATTGCAAACGAGGTGTTAATTACGGCAATAGTGGGGCATTGCTCTTTGTCGAAAGGCTCGGCAGTGATGCTTTTAAGTTCCATCTTTGGGTTGCGCCACGCGGCAAATTTTCTATCGGCTCTTGCTCCGAGGTCGTTCTCGGTGGGGGCACGCCAGAAGTTTGGTCGCAGGGTCGAGCCCTCGGCCAACAACTCCTCGCCATCATACTGCATCGAGCAGATAAAGCCCTCGGCGTTGAACTTGATGCTGCAATTTTCGCTGCTGATGATGGTTGCGTTGCCATCATTGGATATTTTTATGGGATTGCCTTCGATGGTCATACCGCCCTTATTGTGGAAGAATTGATATGTGTTAATAACCATCTGCTCGCGTGCCACAATAAAGCCTGCATCCAAAAGCGGTTGGCTCTCTTTGAGTACATAACTGATATTGAGCAAAATCTCGTCGCGATGGTTATCGGCAACTTCGGCTGCTGAGTAACCAAGCGAAATCTGCTTACGCTCCTGCGGTTTGAGGTCGAGATCGTCGATGCGGCCACGCTTGAATGGCTTGCCGTTACACAGTAACTCCCACTCCAAAGCGTAGGGCGTAAGGTCGGTAAAGAATCTCTCGTTGTAAATCTCCACAACTCCATTTTTGATATCTACGGGCGTGGTGTGAATATCCTGTTGGATACGCTGCACCTCGTAGGCGTGGGCGTGAGGTCGGCGATCGGCTGCAAATACGCCGTTGTTGTTGAACGAGTTATCCGACGGGTCGTAGTCGTTGAAGTCGCCACCATAGAGGAACGACACCTTGCCATCGGCCTCGTAGCGTGCCAGGCCCTGATCGACAAAATCCCAAATAAATCCGCCCTGATAGTTATCGTATTTGCGAGTTAAGTCCCAATACTCCTTGAAACCGCCCATCGAGTTACCCATCGCGTGGGCATACTCGCAGAGGATAAGCGGACGCTCGGGGTTGTTCTTCAAATAATCTTCGCACCACTCGGGCGTAGCATACATTGGAGTCATAAGGTCGGTGCAGGCGATGTTTTCATATATCGCACGCTCATAATGTACAGGGCGCGAAGTATCGTAGCCCTTAATCCACTTGTAAACCTTCTCGAAGTTGAAGCCCATACCCGCCTCGTTACCCATACTCCAGCAGATAATCGAGGGGTGATTTTTGTCGCGACGTACCATACGTTCGTTGCGCTGCTGGTGTGCCAGAGTGTAATCCTCGCGACGTGCCAAGGTGTTGCTGCCGTAACCAATGCCGTGTGACTCGACATTTGCCTCGTCCATAACGTAGATTCCATACTCGTCGCACAGGTCATACCAAGCCGGATCGTTGGGGTAGTGCGATGTGCGTACGGCATTGAAATTAAACTGCTTGAGCAACTGCATATCCTGCATCATACGCTCTCGACTAACCACATAACCGGTCAAGGGGTCGGCCTCGTGGCGGTTAACACCTTTTATAATTACAGCCTTGCCGTTTACCAGCAGCTGGCTCTTCTTTATCTCCACCTTGAGGAATCCTGTGCGCTGGGCATACGCCTCGCTGACGCCTTTTGCGTCATAGGCAACGACTACAACCTTATATAGATTGGGTGTCTCGGCACTCCACTTTGCGGGATTCTCAACATCGAAATGCGCCTTCGCTGCGCCCTTCACGGGTTTCTGGCTCTGCTCGGCAATGAGGTTACCTTTGGCATCAAGCAGTTTCACATCTACCTTCTTAACGCCTTTCGTAAGTGCTAATTCTACATCAAGCAAGCCGTTTTGATAATTCTCATCCAAGTCAGCCTTTACCCAAATATCATTGGCGCGAGACTTTGCGCGTGCCTCGATGGTAACATCGCGATATATACCGCTATGACGCCAGAAATCCTGCGCCTCGAGGTATGTGCCGTCGCACCAACGGAACACCTGCAGAGCAACGAGGTTCTCGCCAGCCTTGACATACTTTGTAATGTCGAAACGTGCAGCCAGACGGCTATCCTCCGAGTAACCGACAAACTTGCCATTTACCCATACATATACGTTAGAGTATGCTCCGCCAATGTTGAGGAAGATATCCCTCGAGAGCCACTCTGCCGGAATATCCATCGTGCGACGATACGAACCGACATGATTCTGCTCGGTCGGAACATGGGGCGGATTATCCTGCCAATGACCACGCCACGCGTGAGCCGCATTGACATACAACGGATCGGCATAGCCCTCTCTCTCCCACACAGCCGGCACTTTTATCTTGCCCCACGACGAAGCATCGTAGTCGGTAGCATAGAAACCTACGGCGCGCTCGGTGGCATTTTTTGCAAAGTGGAAATCCCACATACCGTTGAGCGAAATGGTGTAGGAGTTGTGGCCGTCGTATGCAGATGTTGCACACTCCGCATCGTCGAATATCTTGAATGACGAGTGAATAGGCGCGCGGTTGATTTCGTTAAGCTCGGCATCGTGCCACTCGGTAAAAGTTTGAGCCTTGCAGGGCGCAAAGGCCAGCAGCAGGGCGATAAGAGATAGGATTCGTTTCATTATTTTAGTTTTAAGTTATTCTTCATCAGGTAATATATATACAAATATACTAATTCTTCCGGTTTCGGGCAAATCCTTAAAAAGAAAACAGGCCGCTCATTCTCGAGCGGCCTGTATGGAGAGTTGTTCGATATAGCTCTTTTAAGCAAACATAGGCTTAATTACTCCGAAGAGCATATATGCTACAACCAATGTTACAATAATATTGAATCCCTGAGCAGTAAGGAATGCCCACAAGGTTTTGCGGTTCTCCTTCGAGAAGATATCGGCGAAGCGGGTCTCCAAACCTACACAGATAAAGGCTATGCTGAACAGAGCATTTGTAAAGCCCTTAGTAATCTTACCAATCGCCTTTGCATCGGGAGTCTCGAAGCAGAAACTGAATACCAAAGATGCTACGATAAAACCAACAACAAACTTGGGGAAACGATCCCATATAACGCCGATTGTAGGCTTATCCTCCTTGTGCTCACCACGATATGACCACATGAGTGAAATGGCAAAAGCGGCAACGCCGAGCAATACATTTTGTGATGACTTAACGATAATAGCGGTCTGCGCAGCAACATCACCAAGCAGTGTACCCGAAGCAGCAACAGCACCGGTAGTATCGATTGTACCGCCCAACCAAGCACCGGCAACCTCCTCGGGCAAACCGAGCCACTTGGCAATAAACGGCATAAGATACATCATAGGAATAGCACATACCAAAACCAAAGAGATGATATATGAGAGTTTCTTGTTGTCGCCCTTGATTACACCGCAAGTTGCAATAGCAGCCGATACACCGCAGATAGATACCGAACTTGCCAACATTGTAGCTGTTTCATCATCTACACCGCGCTTGCGAGAGAACCAAAACGCGAAATACCATACGGCAAATACCACTACAAGAGCCTGTGCCAAGCCAAATACGCCCGATTTCATAACCTCGCCGAAGAGGATTGTAGAACCAAGACAAACGATACCGATTTTGATGTAGAACTCGCTCTGGATTGCGGGCTTCAACCACTCCGGTACGCGGAATACGTTACTGATGATAAGACCGAAAATTACAGAGAAGAATACCGGCTCAAGGCCCCAAGTTTTAATAGGTTCGATCTTTGAGATGACCTGCGCAAAGAGTGAAAGCAGGAAGATAACGGCCAAAGAGATGAAAATACCGCGTAACTTACGACGCAAAATAATGTTACAAATATATGTCACACCCAATACTGCGACAAACATTCCCGCCGCCTTCATCCATGACTCCTGTGAGAGCAGATCCTTAGGCATAGAGGGCATAAAATCAGGGAAAATTGCCGCCAATGCTAAAATAAGCGCACCAGCATAGACGATAACCCAGTCTTCGTTTTTGAACGTTGCTAAAAGTTTTTTCATTATTTAATTGATTATATGTTGTTACATACCCATAATATGTACTAATACGTTGCAAAGTTGATAAAAATAGTCCAAATCACGATAAGTATTTATGCGTATAAAAGCAATCCCGAAGTTGTTACTCCGGGATATGCATATGATTTTCGACTGTATTGCGTAGGTGCGTGGTGTCGAGATGGGTGTAAATTTCGGTCGTCAGTATGTTTTCGTGCCCCAAAAGTTCTTGCACTTGGCGAATGTCGGCACCACCCTCCAGCAGATGTGTAGCAAAGGAGTGTCGCAGCGTGTGCGGACTGATCTTCTTGTCGATGCCGGCGCGTGCTGCGGCTTGACGAATGATAGTGAAAATCATTACTCGCGTCAGCTTCTGGCCTCGGTTGTTAAGGAATAGGATATCTTTGTTGTGCTTGTTCTGATTTCTCGACTCCAAATATAGCTGCACGCGGTCGCGTGCTATGCTGTTGACGGGCACCATACGCTGCTTGTCGCCTTTTCCCGTGACGCGGATGTAGCCCTCGCCAAAGAATAAATCTTTTATTTGCAGGTCGCATAATTCGCTTACTCGCAAGCCGCACGAGTAGAGCATTTCGAGTATGGCCTTGTCGCGCAGACCTTTGGTTGTCGAGCCATCTATGATGTTGATTAATAGGTCAATCTCCGCGGTCGAGAGGGTGTCGGGAAGCGTGCGACTCGGCTTGGGTGCCGAGATAAGTTCGGCAGGCGAAACCTCTATCTTCTCCTCCAAAAGCAGATAGTTGAAAAAACTCTTCACGCCACTCAATGCGCGGGCCTGCGAACTCTTTTGGCGTTTGCCCTCGTAGAGCCAATCCATAAAACGCTCAACCATGGTGCGCTCGACTTTGCGTGGCTCGACATCGTAGCGATGCAGAATGAAGTGGGCAAACTGCTCCAAATCGCGCATGTATGACTCTACGGTGTTGGCTGCAAGGTGCTTTTCAAGGCGCATATAAACCCTGTATCGCTTTGCCGTATCCTCCCATTTCCTTTTGTTATCTGCCATATTATTGCTAACTTTGTGAAAAGTTTGTTACAACAGCAAAAGTAGAAAAATTTTACATAATATGGAATATGTCGAGCTTAAAATAGTCGCCAAAGATGATGAACAGGCCGAGATTCTTACGGCCGAGTTGGCGGATTTTCCCTTCGAGGCGTTCGATGGCGAGGGTGGCGAGTTAAGGGCCTATATCGTTGCCGACGAGTACGATACTTGCCGCGACGAGATTGGCGCGATGCTCGCTGGATGGGAGGTGGAGTGGTCGGCCGAGAGTGTTGCCCAGCAAAATTGGAATGCCGAGTGGGAGAGCTCGTTCGAGGCTGTCGATGTCGAGGGTGAGCCTCGTCTGCGTATTCGTGCCGAGCATCATGCGCAGCCAGAAGAGGGTGTAATCGATGTGGTTATCGCGCCACGAATGTCATTCGGTACGGGCCATCATACGACGACGGCTCTTATGTCGCGTGCCATAGCCGACTCTGCTCTTCAGGGGTTACGCGGTCTGGATATGGGTTGCGGTACGGGAGTGCTGGCAATAGTTGCAGTAAAGTGCGGAGCCGAGAGTGTGGTGGCGGTCGATATCGACGAGTGGGCTTGCGATAGCTGCCGCGATAGTATTGCGTTAAGTGGCGTTGAGTCGGCAATCGATGTGCGTTGCGGCTCGATGGCGGCTGCCGAGGGCGAGAAGTTCGATTTTGTGCTGGCAAATATCAATCGTAATATTCTGGTCGATATGATGCCCTCGTTTGCGACTGTATTGCCCTCGGGCGGATTGCTCTATATGAGTGGCTTCCTTGTTGAGGATGTGGAGGTTATCAGTGCCTCTGCAGCGGAGCGTGGATTCAATGTCGTGCGCGAGCTTCAGCGTGATGGCTGGGCTGTTGTAGTGTGTAAAAAGAGTTAATTATGGCAACAATATTACCTTCGGCATATATGCCAACGGTGGAGTATGTGGCACGCCTGCTGCGCGAGGAGTGCGTTGTGGATGTGGGTGAGAATTACATTAAGCGCTCCGAGCGCAACCGAGCGCAAATTCTCTCAGCAAACGGCGTTATGCCCCTTACGGTGCACGTCGAAAATGCCAATCGCCCGCGAATGCCAATGCGCGACGTGAGGATTGACTATTCGAAGCGTTGGCAGCATCAGCATTGGGTGTCGATTCTTTCGGCTTATAAGTCGTCGCCCTATTTCGACTATTTCGCAGCCGATATCGAACCGTTCTATCGTCGCGAGTGGCGATTTCTGGTGGACTACAATATGGAGTATTTGCAGACGCTGTTGCGATTGATGGGGGCAAGCGTAGAGTTGAATATCGATGAGCGGTATGTCGAGGCTGCCGATGACGATTTGGATTTGCGCCCCAAACGAAAAAAAGAGGACTCGACATTTGTTGCCGAGCCCTATTTTCAGGTCTTTTCCGACCGTATGCCTTTTGCCGAGAACCTATCGGTGCTCGACCTTGTGATGTGCGAAGGCCGAGATGCTATCGACGCTGTTTTAATGCGTTGCCAATTGTAATCTGCTGATTATCGAACAGATCGCCAGCAAAAACCTCTACGTTGTTGTGGCCGTGCAGCACCACTGAATCCGATATGAATTGGCAGGGTGCATACTCGCGTACGGGGATCGTATCCTTGTTGATGAGCAAAACGGGAGTCGCTTCAACCGAAGAGTAGAATTTCACCTGCTGGATAGTATCTTGTCGAATGTTACGACGCTTTTCTGTAAGGTGGAGAGTCTTGCTCTGCTTGTTCCACAATGCGCGGTAGAGGTAGTAGGCATCCTTGCGATCCTTTCTGTCGAAGGTCATCAAGCCGCGGTGTGACATACCATCGGCGTGACGTGCCGAGCCAAAATCGAACATATTGTTAATCCACACACCCCAGAAAATAGAGTCGGGACGAACGTGCTGAGAGTAACCCTCGTGGAACTCCGTCTGCCAACGTTCAGGCAACCAACGATCGTTGATGCGGACAGGCTTGTCGCTTCGTGCTGTCTGCTGATCTATCGATCCGCTCTCGCCATAGGCAACAGCCGAACGCAAATGACTCCAATTGCTATGGAGCTTCTCGCGCCACACCTGTAAATCGTTAATCGAGCCGCGTGACCATCCAATATTTTGCTGCCATACGATAAGGTCGGTGATGAAGTTTAGCTCGCCGTCCTGATTGCTGCACGCAACCGTCGGACGTGTCTTATCCAATGACTTTGCCGTAGAGTTGAGCTGACGCACATACGAGAGCACGTTGTCGCCACGCTCCCAGATAAGCGAGTAGATGCCCCACATTACAACCGACGGGTGGTTGTAGTTCTGAATAATCACCTCGCGTAGCTGGTGCAGACCATTCTGCTTGAAGCGGTCGGTCGCGTAGTAGAATATGTCGCTCAAATAGGGTGCGCGAGTAAAAGGCGTGTCAATCCATGTAAGCAAGCCCAACTCATCGCAACGATTGTAGAGGTATTGCGAATGTGGAGCTGTCGATGAACGTATGGCATTGGCTCCGATATCCATAATACACTCCAAATCCTCCTCGTAGTGGCGTGTACGCAGGGCATTGCCTATCGCAGCGCGGTCGTGATGGAGTTTTACGCCATTTATTGGTGTATATTTACCGTTGATGTACAACCCCTTATCGGTATAATCTATTTTTCGGAAGCCTGTTGTGACGGTTACCTCGTCGTTGAAGTGCATTCCCATACCTATACCCACAGTTATTGAGTAGAGGTTTGGCTCATCGCAACTCCATAACAATGGTACTTCGATTGTAAAGGGTATGTCGATAGGAGTGTCCGGCTCGATACGGCCCTTGATATATTTTGTAAATACCGCATCGCCCGATGGAGCACGAACGGTTATCGAGAGGTCGCACAACTTATCGTGTAGCGAAGTTACCCATACCGAGGCCGTAGCATTTACTTCGGTGTCGGTAATCTGATTCTGATGAATAAGAATACCATCCGATCCGTAGTAGAGAGGCGAGATTGTAGTCGGCTCGGTTACAATCAACTCTACGTCGCGATATATTCCGCCATAGAGATTCTCTTCGGAAGATGTGGGCAGAACGTCGTTCTGGTAGGCATTGCTTACAACCACGACGAGCGAATTGCTGTCGCCATATTTTATCAACTTGGTAATCTCGAATGTAAAGGCCGTCCATCCGCCACGATGCTC
>JAGBIR010000056.1 GCA_017934845.1 Alistipes sp.
CAGCACGTTGATCGAGAATCCCGCCAAGTACATCAGGAAGACTGTTCCGATAAGCGATACGGGGATGACGATACACGGAATGAGCGTTACGCGGAAGTTACGCAGGAAGAGGAAGATGATGATAATCACCAATATGAATGCCTCGTAAACGGTCTGCTTCACCTCGTCGATCGAGGCGCGGATAAAGCGCGTATTGTCGAAACCATAGTTCAAAATCACGTCGTCGGGCAGGTCCTTGCGCATCTGCTCCACACGCTCATAAACGGCATCGGCAATCTCGATATGGTTTGCTCCGGGCTGCGGCACAACTACCACACCGACCATCGGCACGCCGTTCATCTTCATATAGCTGCGTCTATCCTGCGGGCCAAGTTCGGCACGACCAATGTCGCTCAGACGAATTATACGGCCCTCATCCTCGCGGATAACCAAGTCGTTGAACTCCTGCGAGGTGTGCATCAATCCCATCGTACGGATGGTAAGCTCTGTAGTGTTACCCTCGATACTACCCGAAGGAAGCTCAACGTTCTCGCGGTCGAGAGCGGTCTTTACATCGATGGGCGTAATGCTATATCCCGCCATCTTTGCCGGATCGAGCCAAATACGCATCGAGTAACGCTTCTCACCCCAAATCTGCACGCTACTAACGTCGCTGATGGTTTGTAGTCGCTCCTTGATTGTAAGGTCGGCAATCTCGCTTATTTCCAGCAACGAACGCTTGTCGCTCTGAACGGCAACCATCAAGATAGGCATTGCATCGGCATCGGCCTTGGCGACGGTCGGAGGGTCGCAGTCACGCGGCAAGAAACGTTGCGCACGCGATACCTTGTCGCGCACGTCGTTGGCTGCCGTCTCCAAATCAACCGACAACTCGAACTCTACCGTCACGCGGCTCGATCCCTGTGAGCTGACGCTCGACAGCGAACGGATGCCCGGAATACCGTTGATATTCTGCTCCAGCGGCTCGGTAATCTGATTCTCGATAACGTCGGCGTTGGCTCCCGGGTAGGAGCAGGTGACCGAAATGATGGGGTTATCGACACTCGGGTACTCGCGTACTCCCAGATAGCTGTAACCAATCATTCCGAAGATTACAATAATCAGGGTAAGTACCGTCACAAGTACGGGTCGGCGTATGCTGAGTTCCGAAATATTCATACTGTCAACGTGTTATTATTCAACGATATCGAGTTTAACGGGCAGATCCTCGCGAAGCTGGAGTGTTCCCGATGTGATGATTGTATCGCCAACGCTCAAACCCTCGACGATGTGAATCAGGGCGTCGGTACGCAGGCCCGTTTTAACCGTTACGGCGTGAGCCTTGCCACTGCGGTAGGTATAGACCTTATCGACACCCATCTCGGGGACGATAGCCTCGGTTGGGATGGCTATGGCGTTGGGAATATCCTGCATTCTTATGCGTGCTGCAATAAAACGGCCCGGCATCAAGCGTCCATTCTTATTGGGGTAGGTGGCGCGTACGGCAAGAGTGCGTGTAGCCTTGTCAACCTCCGACTCCTTGGCATATACCTCGGCGCGGTAGGTGGTGTTCTGTCCCTCGACCGTAAAGGTAAGCGGTGTGCCGATTCTAATCTGGTCGGCATAACGCTCGGGGATATACATATCGATCTTAAGTGGCGATACCTTGGTGAGTTTTGCCACAACGACGTTGGGTGAAGCGTAGGCACCCTCGCTGACGTTACGCAATCCGATAATACCATCGAATGGTGCGCGAAGCTCCGTAAGTGCAATGTTGGAGTTTATAATCTCAATCTCGGCATTGAGCTTTGCCAACTCGGTGCGAGCCTGCTCGTATGCCTCCTGACTCACAGCATCCCTCTCTAAAAGTGCGCTATGGCGATATACGCGATCCTGCGCCAGTTTGAGCTGTGCCTCGTAGCGAGCCAGCTGTGCCACCAAAGGCTTGTCGTTAACCTTTGCCAACAAATCGCCTTTGCGAACGGCTGTTCCCTCCTTGAAGTTAATCTCAACGATTTTTCCCGATGTCTCGAACGTCAGGTCAACCTCCTCGTCGGGGAGAAGGTTTCCGGTCATTGCAATATCGTCGGTAAGCGTTTGTGTTGAAACGATAAGTCCGTTTACATTTAGGATATTTCGGGCTGCGGGTGCTGCCTTTGTCGCCGGCTGGCTCTTGTCGGCCGCGACGTGATGGGTTGTGTAGTATTTATAGCCAGCACCAATAGCACAAATGACGATAATCAATATTGTCGTTACGATCCATTTTCTTTTCATTGTGAATAAACGTTTTGTTTAACTTCGGGTTTAATACACAAAGATATAAATTTCTAAATAAATATAAGGTATATTGCTCGGCTATATTAGTTGAAATGACAAAATTAAGGGGTGAATTTTTACTCC
>JAGBIR010000006.1 GCA_017934845.1 Alistipes sp.
CTCTGCTCGCCCAAAACATCGCCGGCAAGCGTGCGGAACTGCTCGCGCAGTTGTTCGCGTAGTTGTTCCTGCGACATAAGTTTCTCGGCCGCGTTGCGTCGCTCGGCCTCCAGCTCGGTCTCGGCCTTCACACGCGAAAGCTGCTCCTGCTCACGCATCTTGCGTTCGTTCTCTAATGCTGCGGCATTGGAATCGCGCGATGCGATGGCTTGCTGAAGATGAATCTCCGACTGCGCCAAGGCACTCTCTGCTGTAGTTGCGCGCTGCTCCAGCTCGCTAATGCGGCTGTTGCGGCGACGAAGTGAAAGGAGCATGGCGACAAGCGCAAAGGCGAGCACTATTGCGAGTGCCGAAAGGAGAATTATAGGTGTGTTCATAGCTTTCAAGTGTTAATTTGAAACAAAGGTACAAAGAATAATTTGATTATACCGTAGGTCGGGAATATCTTTTTTAAGAATAAAAATGT
This sequence comes from Alistipes sp., assembly GCA_017934845.1. Taxonomy (GTDB): domain Bacteria; phylum Bacteroidota; class Bacteroidia; order Bacteroidales; family Rikenellaceae; genus Alistipes. Next base: position 467 of record JAGBIR010000006.1, read on the forward strand.
GATAAAAAAGTAGGTTTGTGATACAATGTTAGATTTTTATGCTTATATTTGCATCACAAAGTTTAAGATTATGCAACAGATGGTACATAATAAGGGTTGGTGGCGCTCATTGGTCATAATTGAACAATGATTGCAACTCCGTGTGTATGTACTTCAGGATAGAATAGAGATTGAGACCATTGTTCGCAGATGAACGATGGTTTTTTTTCTTGACTGCATACTGCGACGATGAATATGTAGAATAAAAATTATATAAAAGTTATGAAGACAAAGAAATTTATGCTCTCCGAGCAGCAGATGCCCACGGCGTGGTATAACATTGTGGCCGATATGCCCAATAAACCTCTGCCGGCATTGGATCCCGTAACAAAGCAGCCTGTGACGTTTGAGTCTATGAGCCGCATCTTTGGCGAGGAGTTGGTGCGTCAGGAGTTATCCGAGGAGCGTTATATTGAGATTCCCGAGCAGGTACAGGAACTCTATAAAATCTGGCGTCCTACGCCCGTTGTGCGTGCCTATGGATTGGAGAAGATGCTCGATACACCTGCAAAGATATATTTCAAGAATGAGGGTACTTCGCCAGCTGGATCGCATAAGCCCAATACGGCTATCCCGCAGGCATATTATAACGCCAAGCAGGGTATTAAGTACTTGGCTACGGAGACCGGAGGCGGTCAGTGGGGTAGCGCTATGTCGTTGGCGTGCCAATACTTCAATATCGACCTGCGTGTATATATGGTTAAGGTGAGCTGCGAGCAGAAGCCTTATCGTAAATTATTGATGAATGCGTGGGGTGCGAATGTTATCCCATCGCCAAGTAATACCACCCGTTTCGGTCGTGAGGTGCTTGCCAAAGATCCCGCTTGCTCGGGTAACCTCGGTATGGCAATTTCGGAGGCTGTTGAGGTAGCATTGGAGCATGGCGAGAATACTCACTATTGCTTGGGTAGTGTGATGAACCACGTTCTGTTGCATCAGACCGTAATAGGCGAGGAGGCCATCCGCCAAATGGAGATGGCTGGCGATGAGCCCGATGTGGTTATTGGCTGCTTTGGTGGTGGATCGAACTTCGCGGGTATAGGTTTTCCATTCATCCGTCGTAACCTCTTGGAGGGCAAGAAGACGCGTGTCGTGGCTGTTGAGCCTGCGTCTTGCCCGAAACTTACTCGCGGAGAGTTCCAGTACGACTATGGCGATACGGCAGGTATGACACCTATGATGCCTATGTTTACGCTCGGCCATACGTTCCAGCCCTCGGATATCCACGCCGGTGGTTTGCGTTACCACGGTGCAGGCCCAATTGTGAGCCAACTCTATAAGGATGGCTTGATGGAGGCGCAGTCGGTACAGCAGCTCGAGACGTTTGCGGCAGGTATGATGTTTGCCAATAGTGAGGGTATTATTCCCGCGCCCGAGTCGTGCCACGCCATTGCCGTTGCGGTGCGTGAGGCGAAGAAGGCCAAGGAGGAGGGTAAGGAGAAGACCATCCTGTTCAACCTTTCGGGTAATGGTATGATTGACCTTTATGCCTTCGAGCAGTATTTCAACAATAAGTTGGTTGACCACGAAGTATCGACCGAAGAGATTCGTCGCGCAATCGATTCGCTTGATAAGATTATAAAGTAATCGACACTCTTACGATACAAAAAGAGCAGGTTGCCGATTGCGGCAACCTGCTCTTTTTGTATGGCGGGGAGATGCTACTTCTCGCGTGAGAATGAGTATGGAAGATCGCTGTCGGCGGTGCCACGTTCGAGATTTGGCGTAGGGCTCATCTTAAACGAGAGTTTTCCACCACGCATCACCTCGTCGAAGGTTATGTAGCCGCGAGTAAAACGCTTGCCTCCCAACTTTGCGCTCTCAATGTAGCGATTTGCGTCGCTATTCTCCTTGGCCTCGATAACGAAGTCGTTGCCATTCTCAAGATGCAGTACGGCACGCTTAAACAACGGTGCGCCAATCACATATTCGTCAGAGCCCGGACATACTGGATAGAATCCCAATGCCGAAAATACATACCAAGCCGATGTTTGACCATTGTCCTCATCTCCACAATAGGCGTCGGGTGTTGGTGAGTAGAAACGATTCATAACCTCGCGTACCCAATATTGTGTTTTCCACGGCGCGCGAGCGTAGTTGTAGAGGTAAATCATATGCTGTACGGGCTGGTTACCGTGAGCGTAATTACCGCAATTCATAACCGTCATCTCGCGTATTTCGTGGATTGGGAAACCATAGTAGCTGTCGTCAAAGTGAGGAGGTACGATAAATACCGAGTCGAGCATCGTTGTGAATTCCTTTTCGCCACCCATAAGGTCAATCAGACCCTGCGGGTCGTGGAATACCGACCAAGTGTAGTGCCAGCTGTTACCCTCGGTGAAGGCGTCGCCCCACTTAAGTGGTGAGAATGGCTTTTGGAACTCACCATCCTTGTTGCGGCCACGCATCAGACGACTCTCCTTGTCGAATACGTTACGGTAGTTCATCGCGCGCTGGGCAAAGCGGTCAATCTCCTGTTGAGGACGGCCCAAAGCCTTTGCCAATCGCCAGATACACCAGTCGTTATAAGCATACTCAAGCGTGCGTGCTACGTTCTCGTTGATATTTACGTCGTAGGGGATATAACCTAACGTGTTGTAATATTCGTGACCCAAACGGCCCGATGAGTGTACCTGCGGGTGATGATTCTCGGTGCCGACCAAAATACCCTC
>JAGBIR010000057.1 GCA_017934845.1 Alistipes sp.
ATAACTTCTTTGAAATTCATAATTCAAGGCTGCGAGTAAGCGAGGGCAAAGTGAACTTGTTCGCTATGCCGAGCGAGAGCAGACAAGGGAAGCCCTTGCGGCTTGCCAAAATTAGGGCTTACGCGATGGTAATGATTATACCCCTCTGTCCTGCGGACATCTCCCCTATATTAGGGGCGAAATTTTTGGGTAGCAAAATAAAAACTCTCCCCCTAAGGTAGGGGGAATACCCTTTAGGGGGAGGGGGTATAACTTCTTTGAAATTTATAATTAGGGCTGGCGCGACGATGCAATGGCACAGAGATATAATTATAATGTAGAATTCCAAAAAATCACTATATTTGTACTTTGAGAGCGATTTTTTTCGATTAATTGTGTAGTCTTTTGGTGCATAGCAACGACTAATAAGTAACTCCCAAACAGCAAAAATCTCTATCGACCGATATGAAAACCGTTATTTAGGTCGTTTATATTCGGCGATAAGGAGAGAGGCTTTGGCAACAAAGGCTTTATGGTGAGAGCAAATAAATTTGGCAAAATTAAAACATTATAGTTATGGAAGAGAATAAGAATCAGGAGGTTGCCAACGAGCAGCCAATCGTGAATCAGGTAAATGAATCATCGCAGGCGCAGGTCGCAGCAAGTGAGCCGGCACAGCAGAGCGCACCCGCTGCAAAACCCGCTACAAAGGGAGCAGCAAAGCCCTCTGCAAAGGGTAAGTCAAAGATTTCGTTCGGCACAATTTTCGGTGCAGCGTTGCTGGCCGTTGTTGTGGGCGGTTTTGTTAAGTTCATCCTTTGGATGGGCCTCTTCTCGGCCATCGGCTCAATGTCGGGTGGCGAGCAGGTGGCAATCCCCGAGAAGGCAATTTTGAAGATCGACTTGGCGGAGAGCATCCTCGATGCACCGCTCAAGGATCCTATGGCGGGTTTCGACTTCAACACAATGTCGGCAGCAGCCAACGTTACGCTCTACGATGCGTTGCGAGCTCTCGACACAGCCAAGGAGGATGAACGCATAGCAGGTATCTACCTCAACTTTACAGGCGGTGGCGGTTTGACAAATGCCGGCATTGAGGAGTTGCGCGCGGCAATAATCGACTTCAAGCAGAGCGGCAAGTTCGTTGTGGCATATAACGACAGCTACTCGCAGGGTATGTACTACTTCTGCTCGGTTGCCGACAAGATCTACATCCACCCCGAAGGCTCGTTCGACTGGATTGGTGCCGCTGCAAACACCACCTTCTATAAGGGTTTGTTGGACAAACTCGGTGTAAAGATCGACATCCTGCGTCCTACCGTATGTAAGTATAAGAGTGCCGTAGAGCCTTTCTTCCTCAAGGAGATGTCGCCTGCCAACCGCGCGCAGATGCAATCGATGGTTGACGTTATGTGGGGCGAGATTACAAAGGGCGTATCGGAGGCTCGTAATATTCCGGTCGAGGAGTTGAACGTTTTGGCCGACAATTTGTCGGTTGTGCTGCCCTCGGAGGCTATCGAGCATAAGATGGTCGATGGCGCACTCTATGCCGACCAAATGGAGGATTTGTTCACATCGGAGTACGGTATCGAGGAGCCCGAGTTTGTAACTTTGGGACAATATACCTCGGCTTTGGTTCCCGACGTAGAGAACCTCACTGCTCCGCAGGTGGCAATCGTATATGCCAACGGTAACGTTGTCGATGGCGAGGGCTCGGACGACAATATCTATGGTTACACACTCTCGAAGACAATCCGCAAGGTTGCCGAGAATGACGATATCAAGGCTGTTGTGGTACGCGTTAACTCGCCCGGTGGTAGCGCATTGGCTGCCGACATCATCTGGCGCGAGATGAAGCTCCTGCAGGAGAAGAAGCCCGTGGTAATCTCTATGGGAGACTATGCTGCCAGCGGCGGTTACTACATTTCGGCTCCTGCCGACGCCATTGTTGCCAACCGCCTGACACTTACCGGCTCGATTGGTGTGTTCGGCATCCTGCCAACGGTAGGCCCCGCATTGGAGAAGCACTTGGGTATCACTGCCGATGGTGTAAAGACCAACGCACACGCCGATATGAACAACGGTTTCGAGTCGCTCGACAACACCGAATATAAGGCATTTATGCGCAGCGTCGATCGCGTTTACGAGCGATTCACATCGATTGTTGCCGAGGGTCGTAACCTGCCTATCGAGAAGGTGCTGGATATTGCCGAGGGTCGCGTTTGGATGGGCTCGCAGGCACAGGAGATTGGCTTGGTAGATACTTGTGGAGGTATCAAGACCGCCATCGCCGTAGCTATCGACAAGGCCGCCCTGGGTGATAACTATCGCGTGGTGGAGGTTACCGAGGAGGCAACAGGCTTTGCCGCTGTGCTAAAGTCACTTGGCGTGCAGGCCTACAACAACATCTCCTCACGCAGCGAGATGGGTATGCTCAAGCGCGAGTACCGCAAGATTGAGCATCTGGTAGGCGAGCAGGGCATCCACGCCTACTGCCCCTATGTTTATAACTACGAGTTCCGTTAATCTATCGGCAATAGATAATCGAGCGCAAGGTTTTTAAGCGTAAGGTTTTCAGCTTAAGTTTTTTAAGCGTAAGTTTTTTAGTAACGAGCAAGGCATCCCACGCGGGGTGCCTTGTTCTGTTTAGCCTGCACCGCAGCCGTAACGGCTGTTTCCTGAATTCAAAATTCAAAATTAAGAATTCAAAATTAAGGCTTCGCAGCGGCGATGACAGTAACAATAGCTTGCGAGTGGTAATGATTATACCCCTCTGTCCTGCGGACATCTCCCCTATATTAGGGGCGAAATTTTATTACCCACTATATTTTAGGTAGCATAGGAAAACTCTCCCCTTATGATAGGGGGAGTCCCGAAAGGGGAGGGGGTATGCAAATTCAAAATTGTTTGGCTGGCGCAGCGGTAATGATTATACCCCTCTGTCACTGACGTGACATCTCCCCTACATTAGGGGCGAAAGTTTAGGAGCAGCAAAATAAAACCCTCCCGAAAGCAACTTAAAAAACAAAGTAAATAATTTTAAACTGCTTTTTATTACCTTTGTAGTGGTTACGGAACAAAAAAATTGCGATTATATGAGAAAATTTATGATGTTGGTGGCGAGCTGTGCGGCTCTTTTGGGTTCGATAGCTGTCGAGGCGCAGCAGAAGAGCGTAGAGCTCTCGCACGTCGATGCACGATTGAAGGGCGGCTGTCCTGTGGCGAACTTCGCCTTCACGTTTCAGGTAGGCGAGGATGGTGTGCCGGGTTATCTGTGGCGTAATACGGGTCGTTTGGGTGGCTGGTTGGAGGCTGCAGGCCGTATGGACATTAAGATTGCTTACGACGGCAAGGAGTACACGATAGATGAGTTTGAAAATCGCGAGGTTACGCGCCGCTTCCCCTTTGCGAGTGTCGTGGCACAGCGAAAAGGCATCAAGTCGCAGCTTACTTTAGAGACGTTTGCTCCGCTGGGTGTAAACGACGAGCATACCTCATCATTGCCCGCGCTGATGATGGAGTTCGGGCTGAAAAACCCCACATCGCGCAGCGAGGAGTTCTCGATTATCATCACCCCATGTTTCGATGGTGAGGAGTGGGCAAGCGATGGCGACAACAAACTGAAAGGCACTACGTTATACCTCGGTTGCAACACCTCGGCGCAGTGGGATGGCAAGCGACTCTCAATCCCCGTCAAGGCAACGAAGAGTGCAGAGCAGAGGGTGCGACTACTGCTCACCTCCTACGACAAGGAGTGGATTTCGGCACGCTCATTCGCCTCGGCCGAGGAGCTGTATAATTATGGTATGCGCAATTGGGATATCCTGCGCGAGCGAACCCAGCAATTTGCTGCGGCCATTCCCCAGACCTCCGACGACGAGCTGAACGCCTACCTGCGCTGGTATATGACCGCCGGCATATCGCTTACACGCCTTACTGCCGATGGCAAGGCTTTGACGTTGGGCTACTGCGAGCTTAACCAGCGCGACTCGTTCTGGACCTCGTGGCTGCATCTTGTTCTGTTCCGCAAGTTGGATTGGCAGATGATTGAGCAGAGCTATAAGCATATCTCGTCAGAGGGTAAGGTGCCAACCTGCATCTACCCCGTAATCGAACGCAAGGACGACCTCGACATCAATCTCTTCCTGCTGCTGCGTACGGCGCGCCACTATGCCTTCTACAACAACACCGAGCAGGTGCGTGGCGAGTGGGCATCTATGCAGCGGGTTATGGATTGGGTTATCTCGCGCGACTTCGATGGCGAGGGCCTGCCACAGCAGATCTCGTTCTGGGGCGACTGGAAGGATGTGAATTATGTTGCCGACCGCAAATACTCTCCTTTTGTGGCTATGCTGTATCTTGCCGCACTTGAGCAGATGGAGTATTTTGCCAATCTGTTTGACGACAAGGCTGCCGCAGCGCGCTATGCCGAGGCCTATGCGAAGGGCTACGCGAAGCTCAACCGCCCGACTTCGGAGGGTGGACTCTGGAATGGCCGCTACTATTGTCAGATTTGGAAGGATGGCTCGGTGAAGGAGCTGCTGTATCAGGATCAGATTGTGGGCGTGATGTATGGCGTAGTGCCTTCGGAGCGTGCCACATCTATTATCGAGGAGCTCAACAAGAGCAACTCATCGCCCTACGGCATTGCCAACTCATACCCCTTCCTGCCCGAGGTGCGCGACCCCGAGGCGGAGTATCATAATGGCGGCGTATGGCCATGGGTATGCTTTATGGATGCGTGGGCGCGTATGCGTCAGGGCCGTACACAGGAGGGCATCAGCCTGATTAAAAAGGTAGCTATGGCCGACTTGGTACGCTCGGGCGATTATGTCCCCAACGAGCATCTAAACTCACTCACGGGCGAGAATCTCGGCTTCCCGATTCAGGGCTGGAACGCCGCACTCTTCGGTACGGTATATTTCAACCTCACCCACCCCGAAGCCCGCTTTAAGATTGAAAAATAGTGCGGTCGCAGCAACCGTATTACGGCTGATTTTGAGTTCTGAGCCGGCTTTTTTCTCGGATTTTTTTGGCACTTTGCATAGGTTTTGTTATATTTGCACGTCAAAGGGCCTTATGAAATCCTTTTGGATAGGGAGGTTTTTTCGATTTTAACGGAGTGTGTAACTAATTTAGCCTACTATGGATGATGGTCAACAATGCACGTATAGCGGCTGTATCGTATCTGAATACGATACCATTCATCTATGGTATTCGACACGAAGGTAATCTTCGCGCCGACCTGCTTCTTGCGCCCCCTGCCGACTGTTATAAAGCCTATGCGGAGGGTAAGGCCGACATCGCTCTGATGCCTTCGGCAATGGTTCCTACACTCAAATCAACCGACATAATAACTGACTACTGCATAGGAGCTTCGGGCAAAGTACGCACCGTAGAGCTCTTCTCGAACGTGCCCATAGGTCAGGTGCGTCGCGTATTTTTGGATGCCCACTCGCGCACCTCGGTGCAGTTGCTGGGTTACTTGGCGGCAAACTATTGGCACATAGCACCCGAATGGTATGAGTTGAGCGATTACACACAGGTGGCTTATGCCCAGAAGGAGGATGCCTTCCTGCTTATTGGCGACAAGGTTTTCGACCACGAGGGTCTTTTCAACTACAACTACGACCTCTCGGAGGAGTGGAAGAAGGCCACGTCGATGCCCTTCGCCTTTGCCGTATGGGTTGCCCGCAAGGGTACGTCGTATGAGTTGATCGACGGCCTCGAGCGCGCCTTCACCTTTGGTGTGGAGTCTATTTGGGAGGCTATAGTCGAGGCGGGTTATGACCAGAAGCCCTACAACGCTTATGAGTATCTGACTCAAAACATAGATTTCGTGTTTAACGCCGAGAAGCACTCGGCACTGCAAAAGTTTTGGAACGCAGGCATCAAGGTTGAGCCTCGATCCAACCCGGGTTGAAGAGGGTAAAGGCCGCCCGTAGCCTTCGCTTTAGGCTCAACAAGGGGCGACGGAAACTCTCGCGAGGTGTGTTGCTCACCCGCGCAAACAGACAATAGGAGTCAAACCCGTAAAAACCTTTTGCAGCGATGCTTACAATCTACTTAAAGCAATATAACAAGATTATTCGTAATGCCGAACCCGAGTTGCTCGACGACTTGGGCTATGATGATATTCTTTGGCTCGATCTGCTCTCACCAACGATAAAGGAGCAGAAGGCGGTCGAGATCTTTATGGAGGAGACACTCCAGACGCGCCAGCAGGTCGAGGAGATTGAGTCAACGTCGAAGTA
>JAGBIR010000058.1 GCA_017934845.1 Alistipes sp.
CAATAATCATGTTTGACTTTATACTATATCTTGGCCAAAGTGCATTGTGTCTTGCTGCCCTGTATTTAATATATAAGGTAGCGATGAGCCGCGAAACGTTGCATTGGCTGAATCGTTGCTTGCTGCTTGGCGCGCTGCCTTTGTCGGCTCTATTACCATTGTGTCGGGTAACGATAGTCAAGGAGTATGATGTTGTGCCTACGGTGACGACTATAGAGGCTGGCGATGTTGACGTTGTGATTGCGACAGCCGGATTTGATTATATTTCACTATTCAAGGATATTGCTGTTGTCGCCTATTTGATTGGTGTTGGCATTATGGTGCTACGTCTGATGATAAGCATCCGCTCGGTGTGGCGTTTGATCCATAGTGGCCGAAGGAGTATTATCGAGGAGGGTGTGACGTTATCGGTGGTAGAAAAGCTTCATTCACCTTTTAGCTGGTTTGGCCATATCGTTGTATCGGCCGACGATATGCGTGAGTGCTGGCAAATGATTCGTACGCACGAGATGGGGCATATCCGTTTGCTACATTCGTGGGATGTGCTGGTCGTAGATTTGGCTCTGTGCCTTTGGTGGTTCAATCCTGCGATGTGGCTTTTACGTCGCGAACTGCACGCTCTGCATGAGTATCAAGCCGATGAGCAGGTGCTGAATAGTGGTGTAGATGCAAAGACTCATCAAATGTTATTAATAAAAAGAGCAGTTGGCTCAAGGCTCCACTCCGTTGCCAACTGCTTGAATCACAGTAACCTTAAAAACAGAATCACTATGATGTGTAAGAAAAATTCATCGAGGTGGGCCGCAGCAAAGTCGCTGCTTGTCCTACCAATCGTGGCATTGTCGCTTACCGCTTTTGCCACAACAGTTTATGTACCCCGACAAGTACAGAACAAAGTTACGGAAAATTCCACAAAAGAGCAAACTCCAGCTCTTCCGAAATCGCTTGATAGCGTAAAAGTGGTTACGACATTCGCCGATAAAGCAGTGTCTGGTTACGAACGTTTGGAGCAAAACGAGGAATTTCGCGTAATGCAGGAGGAGTTTGCTAAATTGCAGGAGCAATTGGCAGAGCAAAGCAAATCGTATGAGTTGTATAAGGATGAGTTTGCCATATTGCAGGAACAATTGGCAGAGAGAGGCAAGTCGTATGAGCAGTATAAAGATGAGTTCGCTAAATTACACGAGCAGTTGGCGGAGCGTAGCAAGGAGTATGAATTGCATCGTAAAGAGTTTGACAAATTGAGAACTGAGCTTGCTGAACGAAACGAGGCTCTTAAGGCTGATCTGGCTAAATTTGCAGAACTGCATGACTCTATTGTTACCCATATCCCATACGCTAAGGCCGAGAAGATGCCGACATTTCAGGGTGGCCACTTCGACCTATTCCGTAATTGGATACAAAGCAATGTTCGTTACCCCGAAGAGGCGGTTAAGAAGGGTATTAGCGGCCGTGTTTTATTTGGTTTCGTAGTGGAAAAGGATGGCTCAACGTCCTCGTTCGAGGTGGTTGCGACTCCCGATAAATTGCTCTCTGATGAGGTTGAGCGTGTGTTCAAAAGCGCTCCCAAAGAGTGGACTGCGGGTGAGATTGCCGGAGAGAAGGTGAGCGTAAAATTTGTTATACCAATTGCATTTGTATTGAAAGACGATGCGAAAACTGCAAGCGCACCATCGGATAAGGACGTTGTACGATTCGATACAGCGGTGTCGGTCATAGATCGCAATTAGACATTTGGGCGTTTTTATAAAAAGAGGAGCGAGCCTAACCTTGTGCAGTAGGGGGAGGCTTGCTCTTGACTTAGGCACTTATACAATTAGAGCCTCAATCCGCTATGGATTGAGGCTCTATCTTGTTGTGACGAGTTAGCTTATTTGTAGAACAATGAGCTAATCTCCTTATAGTTATGAACGTGTTCGATAACCTCGGCAAAGATGTCGGCAACCGACAGCACGGTAAACTTGCTCAAATCCTTCTCGGGGTTCAAAGGAATTGTATCGGTTACGATAACCTCCTGCAACTTACTCTCGTTGATGCGCTCGTAAGCAGCGCCCGACAATACGGGGTGAGTAATAACGGCGCGAACGCTCTTTGCACCCTTATCCATAAGCATATTAGCAGCCATACAGATTGTACCCGCTGTATCGATCATATCGTCAACGATCAAAACGTTACGACCCTCAACATCGCCGATAGCGGTCATGCTGCCAACAACGTTAGCCTTAGCGCGCTCCTTATGAGAGATGATGATAGGAGCCTGCAAGTGCTTTGCATAGCTGTGTGCGCGCTTTGCACCACCCATATCGGGAGAAGCAATCGAGAGATCCTCGATGTTGAGCTTCTTGATGTAGGGAATGAAGATTCCGCTTGCATAGAGAGCATCTACGGGAACATCGAAGAAACCCTGAATCTGATCAGCGTGCAAATCCATTGTCATAATACGGTCAACACCGGCAGCAACCAAGAGGTTGGCAACCAACTTCGCACCGATGGGTACGCGAGGGCGATCCTTGCGATCCTGACGAGCCCAACCGAAGTAAGGAATAACGGCGATAACCTTGTAAGCCGAAGCGCGGCGAGCTGCATCGATCATCATCAACAGCTCCATCAAGTTGTCAGATGAAGGGAACGTTGACTGAATGATAAATACAGTACAACCACGAATTGATTCATTGTAGTAGGGTTGGAATTCTCCATCGCTGAACTGCAACACCTCGGCATCGCCCAAAGTTGAGCCATAGCTTGCTACGATCTTCTCTGCCAAATAGCGCGATGCGCGTCCTGTAAAAAATTTAATTTTGTGAACAGCCATTGTAGTTTGGTTTTATTTTTGCAAATATATTAATTCTTAACACTAAATGCGAGGCGACAGGATAACTACTTTTCAAATACTTATAAACATTTTTCAATATAGTCGAGAATCTCCTCTCGTCCCGTGCCGCGTTCGCTCGATGAGCAGAACATCGGAGGCAGCTCCTCCCACTGCTCGGCCAGCGTAGCACAATATCGCTCGACGCTCTTTTTGCGTTGTGTAGCCGATAGTTTGTCAGTCTTGGTAAAAATAATGCCGAAGGGGATACCGTTTTCACCCAACATCTCGATAAACTTTAGGTCGATGGCTTGAGGCTCAAGGCGTGAATCGACCAAAACAAACAGGAAGTGCATCTTCTCGCACTTCAATACATAATCGAGGATGATTTTCGAGAACTCGCCACGCTTGGATTTCGATACGCGAGCATAGCCGTAACCCGGCAAATCGACCAGATACCACGTGCGATTGATGCAGAAATGGTTTATAAGGCGCGTCTTACCCGGGGTAGCCGACACCTTTGCCAGACCTTTGTGGCCTGTAAGCATATTGATCAACGATGATTTGCCGACGTTGCTTCGGCCGATGAAGGCTATATCACGCAAATCGTCTTTGGGGACCTGCGAAATCTTCTCGGAACTACACTTAAATTCGGCTTTTGTAATCTGCATAAATCGGGTAGTGTACTAAACAGCTACAAAGATACTATTTTGAAATACAAATTTCAAATTTTTCGCCCATCAGATTACGGCTCTATTGCACTAATTCGTTTTCGCTGGAGCTGTTGGTTGGTGTCTCGTTGCGGGGAATGGCTGTGAAAAGGTCTATGTCGGCAGGCCACTCGGTAACGCGGGCTATGGCATTACGAATTGTTCGGCCGATAGATTTTGTGAAGGATGCACCTCGGTAATGGCTTGTGTTTGTGAGGAATACAAACGAATAGTCGTTCTCGCGAAGTTCTATGTAGGCGCACGTTCCCGACATCGTGCCTGTGCGGATGAGCGTGTTGCCGTCGGAATAGAGATATGCCCAACCGAAGCCGTCGTTGTCGTTGCGTCCGTTTAGTTTATTGCTACTCTCGAGCGATAGAATATCCGGCACGCGATTGTGTCCGTCGATAGAGGCTACCAATCGTAGTAACTCTGCCGACGATGCAACCCACGCTCCGGCACCTTGCAGGCCGGTGATGTTGTTACCTCCATACTCGCGCGGACGCATAGTGCCTGTACCATCGTAGCTCTCGATCAACTCGCCTGGGTCGTGACCATAATATTTCACCTCGTTGGGTTGACGTTCTTCGTAATAGTTTGTGGCAATATGCATATCATAGCATCCCGCAGGGTGTAGAACATGCTGATTTATATACTCTTGATAGCTCATGCCCGACACCTGCTCGATAATACGCGAGAGGACCAGATATCCAATGTTGGAGTATTGCGAAGCACCTCCGGGCTGGCAACGCAGACGCATCCGTAACTGATAGGCAATAAGGTCGTCGGCCGAAGGTGAGGTAACCATACCCTCCCATCGCATAATGTCGGTAGTGCGGAACATGGGGTCGCCCTTTACTCGGCTGAATCCCGAAGTATGCTCCAAAAGATGGTGTACGGTAATCTGCCCTGCACGTTTATCGCGAAACTCGGTAAATTGCGAAAGGATGCCATCTTTGCCAAAGACCTTGCTGTCGAGCGTGAGCTTGCCATCGTCGCAAAGTTTCATAATACCTATGGCGGTTATCAGCTTTGATGCCGATGCCATACGGAATATTGTTCCCGCCTCGACGCTCTCACCTCTCTCCTGATTGGCCCAACCGAAGCCGCGGCAATAGATTAGCTTTTCATCTTTCATAATTGCCAACGATGCTCCGCGTATGTTGTAACGCGCCATCCATCGCTCGATGTATTGCTCCATCTTGCGTGTGGCTTTCGATTCGGAGTAGCGATTGTAGAGCGAGTCATTAAGGCTATAAATTATCTTCTCCTTGGTGGTGCCTACGGTCGTGGTTTTTCCTCCCTCGCGACAACTGCGCGTGAGGAAGATGACGCCACCGATAAGTAGTACTGCCAATGTAAGTAGAAGATATCGTTTCATTGTAGGTTTTGGGTATGGAACGAACGCTTTGTGTTATTTATTGCCTTAATCTGTTATATTTTAGATGCTTGAATTTGCTTTGACGCGATTTAATACGCCCTCGCAACCATCCTCCAAAAGGTCTAAAACCAGCTCGAAACCCTCGCGACCTTCGTAATAGGGGTCGGGGACATAGCTCCATTGCGGGTGGTGGGAGCAAAACTCTACGAAGCGGTAAACCTTGTCGAGGTATTTGCGCTCGGGAGCAAGGCGCGATACCGATTCGTAGTTCATTTCGTCCATTACGATAATGTAGTCGAAATCATAGAAATCATCCTCGGTGATGCGTCGTGAGCGATGTGTCAGGTTGTAACCGCGTGCCGCTGCCGCTGCGCGCATTCGGGCATCGGGAAGCTCTCCGCGATGACCGCCATAAGTACCTGCCGAGTCAACCTCAATTTGAGAGTCGAGCGATTCTCGCTTAATGACCTGCTCCATAATGCCGTTGGCTGCAGCCGAACGACAGATGTTGCCCAAGCAGACAAAAAGGATGCGGGTTATCTTGTTGTTTTCCATAATCTTATAAGTCAAATCCATTGTCGGTTTACGGGATGGTTTACCATCTTATCCCCCGAAATTTTATAGCCGTGCAAAGATACGATTAGAATTTCAATATTCAAGGTTATTTCGCGATAAAACTATACATAAATATTGTGCGGAAGGAATGATTTTTGCCTACTCGACATTAGGATTAAGACAAGTGCAGATTAATTATGAAGCGATTGCAACGACAAATGGAACCTACTCATCGGATGAGTGATGTGGCGATATTGTTTTTAAGGATGTTTATTGGTGCGATTATGTTGTTGCACATCATTGGGAAGTTGCAGACCTACGACAATGTTATCATTTCTTATCGCCATATACTCGGATTCGACGGGGCAACGTCGTTTGTAATTGTTACGGCGTTGGAGGGGCTGTTCTCGGCAATGATAATGATGGGAGTGGCGACACGTCTGGCCGCCTCGATGATGATCATAGTCTCGGCGATGGCTATTGCCGAGGCTCTGTTGCCGGGAGGTCTGCCTACCGACCACGCAAAGTTATATTTTGTCTATATGGGCATATATCTTACGCTAACCATATCGGGCGGTGGACTATATGCTTTTCACGTTCCATCGATTTATCGCAAAAGTGTTCCAAAACGTTAAAAAGTAGGTTTAATATGTGTGTGGGGGTATAACGTCCGAATATTTTTATTACTTTTACAACGTGAAAAATAACTTTAACCAAAGATAGAATTTTATGAAGGGATTGATGTTGCTGGTAATGGCGTTATTTGTCTATATAATGCCCGCATCGGCTCAAAAAGAGCAAGAGGATAAATATGCTGCTGTGGAACTTCCACACAAAATAGAGAATATCGAGATTGAAGATGCGAGAGGTAATCCGGCAAAGTTCCCTTATTGGGGTGAGAAGAATCTTTTGATATTCTACGTAGATCCCGACCGCCACAGCCAGAATCACGAGTTTACGGTCGATATGGAGGAGAATAAGTATGCTGCTGGTGATAATATCTATGGCTTGGGAGTGTTGAATCTTCGCGATACATGGTTACCTAATAGTATCGTTCGAAATCTGGCACGCAAACGTACCGAGAAGAATGGCGCACTGATTTTGTCGGATATCGATCGCAGCCTGGCACAAAAGTGGGGCTTGGGCGATTGTAACAATAAATTCGTGTTGCTGATTATATCAAAGGAGGGCGAATTGGTGTTCTGCCGCAAGGGCGAGTTCTCAGAGCAGGACAAAAAGGAGTTTATCGAGACCGTTCAACAATACCGATAACGTATTGCCTTTAAGTCAGCACTGCGGCTCTCTTTCGCAACCATTGCAGCGAAGATGGCGTAGTGCAGACTAAAAACACAATTTCTACGACCGATACAACCATCAGGTAAGCCTCTGCGGAGGATTACCGAAGGTGGTGAATTGTCGGTTGCAGGGATGGTATGTCTATTGCTGAACCAAATTGTAGTCAATGAAGATGCCTTATTGTTAAGGAAATCAATGTTAATGTGTTAAATGAGTGCGAAGAAGAGATATAATGCCAAAGTGCTGTCGATAGCCTTTCTTGCTGCGTTGATGTTGCCCGTAGTGATATTGGCTTTTACCGAGCATAACCCGTTTTGGGTGACGGTGGTGGGGTTGCTGCTGCCGCTGGGTGCATACGCGCTGTTTGCGGCCATGTCGCATCGCTCGGGACGTATGGTGTGGCTTGGTGCATTGTTCCTGTTTTTTAGCGCCTTTCAGGTTGTTATATCCTATCTTTTTGGCGAATCGGTCGTGGCGGCCGATATGTTCTTGAATCTGCTTACAACCAACGCTGGTGAGGCTACCGAGCTATTGGGTAATATCTATCCGTCGATTATTGCTGTGTGCGTAATTTATATCCCAATTCTGTGGTACGCAGCGGCCCATCTGCGTCATGGCGTCGTTTTGGAGGATAGTGTGCGACGAGGGCTTGCTACGCTTGGAGGTGTGTCGCTTGCGGTTGGCTGCTTTGTGCTGTGGGTGGGATTCCCCGGTAGAGCAAAGTCGATTTTGCGGGATGACGTGTTCCCCGTAAACGTATGTTACAACTTTTGTTTAAGCCTGTCGGAAGCCGAGAAAATAGAGGACTTTAAGACCACGTCGCAGGGCTTCTCCTATATGGCCCAACGCGATGTCGAGCCGCAGTGCCGCGAGATATATGTGTTAGTTATAGGCGAGGCTTCGCGCGCTGCAAATTGGCAACTCTACGGCTACGAGCGACCTACAAATCCGAGGCTTGTCGCGCGCGATGATATACATCTGTTTCGCGGTGTTACTACGCAGAGCAACACCACGCACAAGAGCGTGCCGATGATGCTATCGTCGATTCACACCTCGCAACACGATGAATTGTACCGACGTTCGGGACTGCCGGCACTATTCCGCGAGGCGGGATTCACTACCTATTTTATCTCGAATCAGTCGCCTCAAGGGGCAATGATTGACCATCTGGCGAGCGATGCCCACAAGGTGATTTATGTCGATGAACCGCATTATGATGCTCAGATGGTAGAGATTATGCGCAAGGCGATACATACCGACCCTTCGCCGCGTATGTTATTTATACTGCACACCTATGGCTCGCACTTCAGCTACCATCAACGCTATCCGAGCGAGTTCACGATTTTTAGACCCGCCGCCGATGTGGCCATTACGCGTAAGAACATTGTGCCTATACGTAACGCCTACGACAATTCGGTCCTCTATACCGATTACTTCTTGAGTGAGGTGATAAAAACGCTCGAGAAATACCCTTCAATAAGTAGCGCAATGCTCTATTGCTCGGATCATGGCGAGGATCTGTTCGACAACGGTAATGGTCGCTTCCTGCACTCTTCGCCTACGGTGACCTACTACCAACTGCACGTGCCCGCTTTGGCGTGGTTTTCGTCGGGATATAGGCAGAATTTTGGCGAAAAGGTGGAGGCCGCAATGTCGAATATCGATGCACCGGCTACGACGCATAGCGTCTTTCATACGATGGCCGATATAGCCGCGATACGTTCGCCTTATGTTGATTGCAGTGTGTCGCTTGTGAACAGTAAGTTCGATTCGGCTGCCGAGCGACTATATCTCGACGACCATAACAATGCCGTCGCGCTCGATGAAGAGATTGGTATTGATGCTACCCAGCGGGAGCTGTTCCGTCGTGCCGGAGTTGGGTTGTAGGCTACGATGCCAACCCATCTGCTGAGTAGTCAATACAAAAAAGGTGTACCCAACTCTTTTGGATACACCTTAATAGTATTGTGCAAGTACTCTTATCGTAGGACTATTTCTTTGCCTCCTCAACAGAAACCTTGCGGAACTCCTTCAAAAGCTTTGTAAGCTCCAACGCAGCCTTGCGAGCACGTGTGCCAGCTGCTTTGTTGTTCTTCTCAACCTGAGCTGCTGCGTTAACTGCGAAAAACTCCATCTGTGCATTGATCTGATCTACCAAATTCTTCATAATATTGTGTTTTAATGGTTTGTTCTATTTGCAAAGATATAAACTTTTTCAAAAATCCAACTATTTTCTATCGAAAAACCAATAATATTTAGCATCAAAGTTGCATTTTAGCTCATTGCGAAGGCTCTCGAGTGTTGTATTTTGCATTTTAGTGCTATATTTGTGGCTGTAATAACTATTGGTATGGAGTTTCAGATTATAATCGTAGCGGTGGTCGTAGCCCTTGCTTTTGCGTGGGTGGTGCGGGGTGTTGTGCGTGCGTTCGGTTCGCGCCGTCGCAACCAGTGCGCCTCGTGCGACGACGAGTGCTGCCCCTACCGCCGCAAGTAATCCTCACATAAACTTCCCGAAAACAAAAATCGATGTCAGAATCTCTCCGACATCGATTTTTGTTGGTATGGATGATTGTTACTCTGCATCTTCCTCGGTCGAAGGATCTGCAAAGATATAATCGGCATACTCGCTCCAACCCTCGGCAGTTCGATATGCCTCGACAGAAGATGCAGGAACATAAATCTTACGACTATAGGCATTGTATTCAAAAGCGGAAAAATTCTCGGATACCTATTAATTTGTAAAATATATTGTGTGTTTTTTGTCTTTTGTTATTGTTTTGTTATCTTTGTAATAAGCGAATTTTTTGTTGAAGATTGAAGCGTAAGTTGCGATGGCTGAACTCATTACGAATTTTGTAGAGAAATAGCTGAGTATTAAATATTTAGTAAAACGGGTGTTTATGCGAAGAATTGGATACATATTAGTATTTGCCTTGTCGTTTGTCTTGATGACGTCGTGTGCTACGCATCGAAAACTGCTGAAAAAACCGCAGCAAATAGGTGTTTGGGTGCTTGACTCCGATTCGTTGCCGATTAGGAATTATGCGGGCGCGGTATGGCTCGGTAGTCCGATTAATAAGATAGTACATGGATGGAGCTCGGGCTATGGTGTAGTAAATGGCGTTGCGAAGGGTGGAGCATACCCGATAGCAGTATTTACTCAATTCAAGATGCGTAAGTGTGATTATATTGTTGTTGAAGCCCCCGGCTATTTCTCCGATACTATTCCGTTCGGTGAGATTACAGGAGGTCATATAAGGGTATTTTTGCAGCGTGATCCAAATAGTGAAATCCCCGAGCGACGATATGAACTTTAATGTTTGGTGGCTATGAAACGATTATTTCAATATGCGATAGTATTTGCCTTGTCGTTTGTCTTGATGACGTCGTGTGCTTCGTATCGAAATTTAGTTTACGATATGGGGGAGTATCGTTTTACGATTGTCGATGAACAAGGCAATGGAGTCGAGAATGCATTCGCTATGGGTGTTCTAACGCGAAATAGAAAAGAGGTGAATCGCCGAGGATCCTTTATGATTAATTGTCTTAGCTTACCGATGTGGCATTTAGATAATAAGGATGAGGCGCGGCAGCCTCATGTAGCAGTTGTACATTTAAGTGCGAAGATGCGACGACCCGATTATTTTTTGGTGGGGGCTTTTGTCGGGTATAAGTATGTAAAAATCCCCTACCGAAAGTCGATGGAACGCGATATTACGGTGGTGCTGGAGGTCGATTCGGCTACTCTTTTCCCGCGAATTCGCCGATAAGCGGTGTGATAAATAGGAAGTAACTTATTTGGCTGATTATGAATAGATTGTTGTGGATAATATGTGCGGGTGCGATATTGGCGTCGTGTGCCTCGGCTCGTAAGGCGTTGCCTATACGCGAACAACCGCGTTATAATATTCAGGTTGTTGATGTTAATGGCTTGCCGGTGCGCGATGCTATGGTGTGGCCCTATGTTGTGGGGTGCGAGGATAAGGTGGTGTATGGCGATTTGGCTTCTAATAGCTTGGGCATATATACAGTCAAAGTACCATTTAATATGAAGGCGCGCAAGGATTATTTCTATATCCAGAAGCCGGGCCATTACCCGATAGTGCTGCCTTTCCGCGATTCAATGGTGAGCGATACGGCGCGTGTGGAGCTGGTGCGCAATCCCGAAATTAAGTTCCATCCTCGTGCTGTGCCTTTCTATCGCTATCCCGACGAGATTAAGAGCGAGGTCAAGGCTGCAATGCAGAAAGCAAAGCAGGAGGGCTATTTCAAAGAATAAGGGACAGAAAGTGCATAAACAAACAAGTCCGGTCGAGCGAAAGACCGGACTTGTTGTGTAGAATAGAGTGTGTAAGTTAGAATCGGAATACGCAGCTCAAACCTATGCTACCGAAACCATCGCCAAAACTGTCATTTAATAGGAAGAGCGTCGGACGATAATCGACAGCGAGGGAGATGGGTGCGCCTTTGAAATGGATACCGAAGGCAACGTCACCCGCTATGCCTATGTTGAAATCGCTAGACTCGCCATTGTCGTAAATGCCCAAAGCACCTCCAACTCCAGCCTGCAAGAACCAGTTGCCGGCCTTGGGAGTCCAATCTGTCCAGCGGAAACACTCCCAATTATAGATACACGTAGCGAAGAGGCTGCCGTCGAAGTCGAAAAGACCTGCGTTGACCTTTAATACATCGCCCGAATTAAACATATGCTCGTACTGAAGTTCGGCTCCGCTACCCACACGAAGACCGAGTGCATTGTCCTGCGCGAAAGTCGTTGCGGTAAAGATTGTAAGGGCTACCGCGAGAATCAATTTTTTCATACTCTGTCTGTTTAAGTTTGTAACTATTGCAAAGAAAATAAAAATATTGCAATTGACCAAAAAAATTAAACAAATCGGCCAATTTTTTCAATAGATTGACTTCAGACAATGTTATGCAATCTCCTCGTCGAGTGAGTCGGTGAGTGATTTAGGTAGGCTCTTTTTTGATTGAACTCCCAGCTTACGCATACGCTCGCCCAAGCGCACAATGTTGTTATTGCCCTTTTTTAGGCGTTTGTAGGCCTCATCGTAACGCGCGCGGGCTTGGTCAAGACCTGCGCCGATACCCTCGAGAGCGGTCGTAAAATCGACCAATTGGGCGTATAGTTTCTCGGCATTCTCCAAGATGGCTTGCTGGTTGCGGCTCTGGTCGTCGCGACGCCACAAATCATCGACAATCTTCAGCAGTGCAAAGAGATTGGTCGGTGACGAAATGATAACCTTCTTCTCGTAGGCTTCGCTCCACAGCAGGCCATCCTCCTTCAACGCGTCGAGGAAGGCGGGCTCATTCGGTACGAACATAATGACAAAGTCGGGCGACTGCAGCAACTGCTGGTAGCTCTTCGCGCCAAGCTCCTTAACATGCTTGCGTACCGAGTCGATATGGGCCGCCATAGCAGCGCGACGCGTCAACTCATCCTCGGCCGCAACGTAGTTTACATAGGCCGTAAGCGAGACCTTTGAGTCGATAACTATCTGCTTGCCTTCGGGAAGGTTTAGTATAACGTCGGGGCGCAGATTTTGTCCCGTATCATCCTTTAAGTTGTGCTGTGTGTGGTAGTGTACGCCGCGAATGAAGTTGAAGTTTTCGAGTATTGTCTCCAATATCACCTCGCCCCAATCGCCCTGCACCTTTGAGTTGCCTCGCAAAGCGCGCGTGAGGTTGGTGGTCTCGGTGGTGATTCGTGCGTTAAGCTCCATCAGACGATTAAGCTCGCTCTTGAGTGCGCCACTCTGCTCGTTCTGGTGAGAGTAGATGCTCTCTACGCGCTCGCGGAAATCCTTTATATTATCCTTGAAGGGTTTGAGGATTATATCCATCGACTCGCGGTTCTCCTGCTTGAAGAGACGGCTCTGCTCGCCCAAAAC
>JAGBIR010000059.1 GCA_017934845.1 Alistipes sp.
GAAGTGCTTTGTTAAATATATATTATTGCTGCTTGCCGTATTTGTTATTTTGCCATCTTATGCCCAGATTGTTAGTGAAACGATTTCCTATGGTCATGTTGGCTATGGTATGCATCAATCTATGACGTTTAGTATATATGATAAAGCAACACGTGCCAATATAGCTGGTGCGACAATAGAAGCTGTTGTCGCACCCGGTGATACATTGCGTGCTATTTCAAACACTTATATAACGCAAATTCCAATCAAAAAAGCCATTAAGTCCGATTCTATTACGGTGCAAGTATCATATGTTGGTTATAAAACATTAAGGGGGAGGTTCAAAACCGAGTATAATCCGGGATTTAGAGTAGCAATGGAGATTGATTCTACGGCAATTAGTGCCATTATTGTGCAAGGAGATCGTATCGCGATGGTGCAACGTGGCGATACGACCATCTATAATGCCGATGCTTTTAAAACCATGCGTGGCGATCCGTTGAAACATCTTCTGGCAAAGATGCCGGGGTTGGAGGTGAAAGATGATGCGCTATATGCCAATGGTGAAAAAGTGTCGATGGTGCTTGTGAACGGCTCGGCTCTGTTTGGCAAGAATGTTATGTCGGCGATGGATTTGCTGCGTAGTGAAGAGATTGAGAAAGTTAGAGTGTTCGATGAGTATGACCGTACTCGTTACGATGATATAGATTCGCTGAGAGAGAAGAAAAAACGCGTAGTAGATGTAAAGACTAAAAAGGCTATAAACCGAGTTGCTCAAAGTGGTGTGTCTGCTTCAGTGGGTACATATCTCGACAAGGATGCCGATGGGAATAGCGTTTTTAGAGGACATGTCGGTGGAAACTATAGTCAATTTGCGCCTAATAAGCCGAGAAGTATAAGCACTATATCTTTGTCTCAAAACGAAAATATGTCACTTAATAAGCATGGTTCAGGCTATTTTTTATTAGATGGCAGCAAAAAATCAAAAAAAATTAATTATTCGGCTACGTTATTGTCAAACTACTCAGATTACGAAGGTTATTCACGTAGCGAAAACCGATATTACCCAACGGCCGAATACGTAAATCGACTTTCGGAGCAGTTGCATGATTATCGCGACAAAGAGTTTAAATTGGATATTCATGGATCTGTTACCAAAACTTCTAAAAACAAAGTGCATACCCTTTACGTATCACCGGGTATTGAATATAGAATGAATCGGAATGAGGGGTATAATATGGTAGCTAATACCACCGATGCGCTTAGTAATCGCAGCGATTTGCACTATGATAAAAATTCTGCGGGTTATAAAGTCGCAGTCTCGACTAGTTATAATACCAAATTTAAGGAGGGTGGAAAGCGAAATTTGGAGGTATATTTACGATACCATCATAACGATGGTGGTGGCGACGGATGGAGTGTCGACACATTGCCTACATCTACCACCCGACAGTGGCTTACCAACGAATCGAGTGAGGTGGGCGATATGGTTGATACGTATATCCGATTCTCGGGGCGTATGGGCAAAAATTGGGGCTACAATGTGCGATATTCGCCAACTCTGAATATCTCAAGAGCCGAGCGTTTATCGTGGGATGAGTTGATGATGCAGATTGATAATATAAATACCTATCTTTATCAGAATGATTACTTTACACAAAATATATCGGCATCTGTTAATTATTCCAACAAGGATCATTCATTGATGGCATTTGGCAGTATTGGTTATATTCATAAACGTTTGTTACGTAGCGAGCAAAAGCCTGACGATTATACTCTGAGTCATACCTTTGATGCATTTTTGCCGCACTTTCATTTTTTCTATAACAAGCAAGCTGTAAGGGTTCAACTCACTTATAATTCAAGCATGATAACGCCTGATATTCAGCAATTGCGTAATGTGATTGACAACTCATCGCCATTATATCTTACGGCAGGAAATCCATTGCTCAAGCGCTCGCTGAATCATAGTGCGAGTATGCAAACCGATTATACTCATGCAAAGTCGGCTTTGGCTTTGTCGTTTCATGTGGGGTATAATGCGTGTGGCAATGCGGTGGTAGATAGGGTAGTATATTATGCGAGTGATACATATCTGCCGGAATATGATTATACGGTAAATGCGGGAACAACACTCTCGACGCCAATAAATGCAGGAACGACGCATGATCTTAATTCACGTTTGAGTGTCTCGAAAAATATGTCTAAACTGCAATCTACCGTAACTGCCAATCTTGGTTACAGATTTGCGCAGATGCCGTCGTTTGTGGGTGGGCAGTCGTTTGTGGGGCGTACCCATACCGCCATATTTGAATTGATGTTCAATAGCGGTTTCTCGCGTGTCGTAGAGTTTTCATTGGGTGCGAAAACCTCTCCGAACTGGAATTTCCGCGATAGTGAGCAACTCTATAGAGGCATTGCGTACGATGTGGATATGTCGTTGCGTGTCAATTTCTTGAAACGTTTGTGGGTGCGTTGCAATGCTTATTATCACTATTACAACACCAATCAACCGGGTATGCGGAACGAATATTTTACGCTCAATGCAGATTTGGCTTGTAAGTTTGGAAAGAATGATGCTGGCGAGATTTCGATAAATGGTGGCGATTTGCTCAATACAGTGAGTAATTTTGAGGTCAAAAACAATTATGACTATGTAAGCTCTGTGTGGAATCAGGTGTTCGGTCGTAGTATCTATCTCAAATTCTCGTATAATATTATGGGCCGATAAATGGTTGAAAATTTGCGCGAAATATAAAACTTTTTTATATCTTTGTGCCGTATTATGGCTAGTAAGTGTTTCAAAATAATGGCGTCGATGTCGATGTTGCTTATCTACCTTATGGTAATGGTGGTGAGCAATATCTCGGTCATTGTTTGCGATTGTCATAGCCATCATCACTCGCATCACGTCGTTGCACACGAACAGCATAAGTGTTGTTGCGGAGGTTGTCATTCATCGGATTTCTGCGACGGTTATGAGTCAGCTGTAAGTCAAAAGTGTGGCTGCAAGCACGATCACTCCAACGAGGTGACGCTTTATATTGCGTCGCGCACGTCGTCGGACGATATTCTGGAGAGAAACGTAATTCTTACAGCACTGCTATCGGATCCGATTGGGAATTTGGATGCTGTTGCAGTGACCGATGCAGTACAAGAGTTCGGATTATATCTTCTACCGTCACTATCTTCGGCGGTCGAGGGGTGTGATGCATTACGCGCCCCGCCCGCTATGGTTTAATTCAGATTGTAGGTGCGGATTGTAAGATTCGCTACCAAAGTTTGCAGTTAAATCATATTTGGGAATTTTATGAAAATCAAAAATATTTTACTTTGCGGCATTTTGTCGCTATTGTCGTTGAGTGCAGTAGCTCAGAATGTTACCGGTACTATTAAAGATGCCACTACGGGCGATGCTTTGATTGGTGCGACGGTACATTGGGATGGAACTACCGTGGGCGTAATCTGCGAGGCCGATGGAACATTTAGCATCCATCGCGTAAAGGGCTATAACCGCCTTGTGGCAAGTTATGTGGGTTATGGTAGCAAGATTGAAGAGGTTGCTGCCGATCAGAATGTTGTTGACTTCACACTCTCGAGCGATACCGAGATCGAGGAGGTTGTTGTCGAGGGTGCATTGGGCAATTATGTCAATCGCGAAGGCGTGTTGAAGGGCGAGACTATTTCGTTTGCCGGATTGTGTAAAATGGCGTGCTGTAACTTGGCAGAGAGCTTCGAGAACTCGGCATCGGTAACGGTTGGTTATAGCGATGCTATCTCGGGTGCGCGTCAGATTAAGATGCTTGGCCTTACGGGTACATATACCCAGATTCTTGACGAAAATCGCCCCATTATGCGAGGCTTGAGCGCACCTTACGGCTTGAACTATACTCCGGGTATGTGGCTCAATTCGATTCAGGTGTCGAAGGGTGTGTCGTCTGTTACGGCAGGCCACGAGGCCATTACGGGTCAGATTAATATGGAACATCGTAAGCCTACCGACGATGAACGATTGTTCCTTAACCTCTATTTCGATAGCGAGTTGCGTCCCGAGATTAATATTTCATCGGCTATACCTTTAACTCAAGATAAACGCCTATCGACGGTGATTTTGGCGCACGGCTCGTTAGATACCAAGTCGCACGATATGAACGATGACGGTTTCCGCGACTTGCCGCAGACCAACCAGATAAATATCGCAAATAAGTGGTTGTGGCAGGCAAAGAACGGTATGCAGGTGCGCTGGGGCTGGAAAGTCGTTGACGAGAATCGCTTGGGTGGCCAGATGGGCTACAAAGAGTCGATGCGCGACGAGATGGAGCAGAGTCTTTCGGTTTACGGCTCTCACATGGACAATACGGGCGTGAATGCCTATTTGAAGGTGGGTATGCCCGTAGGTAAGGCTGTTTACGATGCCGAAGCAGACGAGGAGTTACGCTCGAATATAGCCTTTGTGGCTGACTATAACTATTTCAAGGAGGATGCCTATTTCGGTCTTAATCGCTACGATGCACACGATAATGCGGGCTGGTTTAATTTGATGTATGCTCACTATTTCTCACCTCGTTCGTCGATGATTTTCGGTGCTTCGGCTCAGATTATGGGTAGCAATGAGGATGTGTTGAATCGAGTAGTTGTTACGCCTGCTCACTCGTCGTATGTGGCTGATATTGCAAGTTACAACACGCTTAACAAAATGCGTTATGTAGAGCCGGGCGTGTATGCCGAATATACCTATACTATCAAGGAGAAGTTCTCGTTGGTGTTGGGTTTGCGTGGCGACTATATGGGGGCAAAGAATGATGCGGCAGCCCCGAGTGCCGATGCGACCTATCCTTCGGCGTACTTTACTCCGAAAAGTCGTTTTGTACTCACTCCCCGTTCGCATATAAAGTGGAATGTTACCCCTTCGACCGTTTTGCGTGCTTCGGCTGGTATGGGCTATCGTCGTGCAAGCATCTTCACTGATAATATCTGGATGCTGGCTACGGGTCGCAAGATAAATGTTACGAATATGAGCGACGATATCGAGCAGGCTTTGACAGTAGGTGGTAGCATTACGCAGTACATCAAGTTGGGCGGATTCAGCGATGCTACTTTGAGTTTCGATTATTTCCGTACGCAGCTCTTTAATACGGTTTTGGCGGACCAGGAACTTGGAGGCGAGCAGTTCGATGAGATTCATATTTATAATACTCATCAACCCTCGTTTACCGACACTTATCAGGTTGATTTCCAGTGGACACCGCTGCGTGGCTTCGATGTCTTTGCTACCTATCGTTACACCAATGCAAAGGTTACTTTGTGGCGAGGTGATGAGAAACACTTGGTTGAGCGTCCGCTGACAAGCCGTTTTAAGGCGCTTATCAACTTGCAGTATGCCACTAACCACCGAAAGTGGGTGTTCGATGCTACGGCGCAGTATAATGGCCCTATGCGTCGCCCATCGTTGGATGGCAATCTGTCGCGCGAGGATATGTCGCCAGCTTATCCGATGTTCTACCTTCAGGTGAGCCATCGTATTCGTGCGGTGGAGCTGTATGTCGGTTGCGAGAATATCGCCAACTATATGCAGAAAGACCCGATTCTGAACGCCCATGACCCCTTCTCTCCAGCATTCAACTCATCGAGCGTATGGGGACCACTTATGGGTCGCAAGTTCTATATCGGTATGCGATTTAACCTCTATTAAAACAGGAAAGAGCAAAGTTCAAAGAGCAAAAATAGTGTCATGCCACATTAGCGCAAAGTATTTGCTTGCAGATACCACTTGCATTACCTTGCGCTAATGATTGGCATCTACCTTTGGAAATTACTACCTCGCAAGTGCGGACTTGGTAGCGAGGGTAATTAGAGGTAGATTCCATTCATCACACACAGGGCAGGCTAAAAATATCTGTAAGTCAATATCGTGTGTGTGATGTGGAATGACGGAGAAAAATATAATGTAAAAATAGAATATAAACCAATAAAACCAAATGAATATGAAAAAGTTAATTATTATGTGCCTTATGGCATTTATCGGCTTTGGCGTTGCCGAGGTATCGGCTCAGAAGAAGGATGAGGCGTTGAAGACAACAGTATTTGTAACCGACATCGATTGCGAGCACTGCGCAAAGAAGATTACCAACACAATTCCTTATGTGAAGGGTGTTAAAGATGTAAAGGTTGATGTTCCTACAAAGACCGTTACTGTAACCTACGATGCTACAAAGTGTGGCGAGGAGGCTTTGGTTAAGGCTTTTGCCAAGGTAAAGATTAAGGCCGAGGCGCAGAAACCTGCAAAGAAATAAACACGTTTGATGTATCAATTTTAACCGAGCATTGCCCTGCGGGGTGATGCTCGGTTTGTTTTTTGGGGGGCTACTATTTTTTCTCCTCTCGGAATAGGAATCGGGCTTGCATTTTCAGGCGCAGATAGCTGTCTAATAGCAGCATTAATATTAGAGGAACTGCTATCATTGTAAGGCTCTTTACGAGTTCGAAATCTACTGCCGAAAAGTCGAATCTGGGCAACGCAAAATCTATGTCAAAGCGAACGGATAGCCGCGCGAAAGCCCATTGCAGGCTTTGGGCTAACAGTGCGATAAGGATGGTGCCGCAGATTGCGTATTGCATCAATTCGCGCACCCTCTCGCGGCGGCGAATCCGTAACATCGTACGCTGACAAAATCCTGCCGGCAGTTGAGGCTGGATACGTCGTAGCGTGGCGCGATGTATGGCGTTATTGCTCTGTTTCATCTTTGCTGTGAGTTATTAGTAAATATAACTTTTTTCTTATTCTGTGCAGGCGAACCTTCGTGTTGCTTTCGCTCTGGCGGATAATCTCGGCACACTCTGCGATGGGGCGCTGCTCATAGTAAAAGAGCGTTACCAAAGCCCTCTCCTCGGCATTTAGCTGCTCGATAGCCGCAGTAAGGGCTTCGATATTATGGTCGGAGAGGTCGCCTTCCATCTGCTCAATATCTTCATCCCTGACGGCTGCGATTCTCCCCTCGTCGATTGACAGATGCGACACTCGGTGGCGACGTGTGTGCGATATTGCGCAGTTGTAGGCTATGCGATAGAGCCAGGTGGCAAACGAACTGCGCCCCGAAAAACTCTCCATCTGCTCGTATGCCTTTATAAATACATCCTGCGTAAGCTCCTCGGCATCTTCCCGCTGCTGGATGATGCGGACAACGAGTGCATACACCTGATTGGCATATTGCTCCATCAAGAGGGCGAAGGCTTCATCGTCGCCACTTCTGATGCGTTGTAGTAGTTTCTCCTCGTTGTGTATCATAGCTAACCTTTAGACGCAAAAGTGAGTGAAAGGTTACACGAAAATAGTGAAAAAATTTTTTTTCGAAAATGTTGTAACCTTTTTCGGGGTTTTGCGTCTAATATGACAGAAACGGATGATAAGAGCCGTCGCGACAAAGAAAAAAGTAAAAATAAATAATGTAAAACCTTAAAATTTTAGAGCTATGTTTGATGAACTTTTTATTGCTGTTATTTTTGTGGGTATCGCCTTTTTTGTCTATAAGTGGATTGAACTGATGGTGATGAAGAAGGAGCGTATTGAGATTGCATCGCGTTTGGAGGGTGATAATCTGATGGAGTATGCCAAGCGTATGCCTTTGGGCTTGGGCGCAACGGCAAAGCCCGCCGAGCAGGAGGGTGCAAGAAAGCCTCTGCATCCCGTTGGGAAAGTCTTGCGTTGGGGTATGTTTGTCGTTGGCCTCGGTGTAGGATGCCTTTCTGGCGGCTATATTCAGGGATTAATGGTAAATACAAACTTTGGCTATGCTCCGGCAGAGTTGTCAATGGCCGGCAGTGTGCTGCTGTGCTCAGGTTTGGGACTTGTTATCTCGTTTGTGGTGGAGTATTTCCTGTATAAGAGTAATAAATAATTTGGGAGTTAATGAGTTCCGCAGCTCGGTCGATGAAGTCGGCTGGGCTGTAACCATATATGTTAATTCAAAATTAAGAATTCAAAATTCAAAATTAAGATTTTTTTGCCATTCTGAGTAAAACACAGTTGTGTGCAAAATCTCCAAAAGACACTCTCGGTCGAGCAGAAGTAACCCAAGGGGAAAATCAATATAAACTAACGAGCAAAGACTAAAATAGAAATAAAGTAGCCCCAAAAGTTCTAACAAAAACTTTTGGGGCTACTTTATGCTTAAAATAATTTTGAATTTTGAATTTTGAATTCTCTTTCCTTACTCCATCGGGAAAACTCTAACTTCGCAAACATCAGCAAGTTCGCTCTGCAGACGCTCGATGTCGGTCTTCTCCTCAACCTCGCCGTAATGGTAGGGATAAAAGACGCAGGGACGGATAGCCTTTACAGCCTCAACGGCCTGATCCACGGTCATCGTGTAGGGCTGATTTACGGGCAAAAATGCGATGTCGATATTCTCGAGTGCAAGCATCTCGGGCGTAGGCTCGGTATCTCCCGCGATATAGATTCGCAGGTCGTTGTCGATGGTCAAAACATAGCCGCAATCCTCGCGCGCCTGTGGGTGAAAATCGGTGTGACCCTCGGTTGTGTTGTATGCTGCAACGGCCTCAACTACGACATTGGGCAGCGGTTGAGACTTCATTCCGGGAGTCATAACAACAGCTTCGCCATCGAAAGTTTCGGCCGAGGTTTTGTCGCAGATAATCACGCTGTTGCGAGTGGTTATATCATCAATCGCAGCACGATCCAAATGGTCGTAGTGTGAGTGCGTTACGAGTACTACATCGGCCTTCGGCAGCTGGGCATATTTTGCGTACTCGGCTACGGGGTCGTTGTAGATGTGCTTGTCGCCAATGGTAATGGCGAATGATGCGTGCTTGAAGAAGGTGAATGTAACGGCGCCCTCCTCGCCATATCGTACTGTGTCGGTAGGGTATGTGGGCTGGTTGCCCTTACCTCCGAAAATTGAAAAAAGTGACATATCAAATAGCTTTTATTTGGTTAAAATTAATCTCGTTATTTGCAAATATACAAATCGAAAATGATTTTTCAAATCCCTGCTATCAAGATTTATCTACATAATGTCGATAAATCCTGCATTTCGGTGTGCGTTGCCTGTGAAAAATGTGAAAAATAGGCTTGCAATGTTGAAAACTAATTGAAAAAAGCACACTTAATTTTTTTGTTCCTCGCCAAAAAATAAGTAAATTTGCAAGATGAATTATTGTAACCAAATTTTTGTATTATGTTGAGTGTTTTATATTACCTTTTCACGCTTATTCAGGTGACTTTCTGGTTTATCGTATCGATTATAGTTCTGATAGTTACCTATCCGTTCGATAAGAGTCGTCGCTGGGTGCATGAGTGTTCGCGCATTATCTGTGCCACACTTTTTGGCGTGCCTCCCCGTATGCGTCGCACGATCGAAGGCTTGGAGAATGTCGATAAGAGTAAGTCGTATGTGATGGTAATTAACCATAATTCGGGTTTTGATATTTTTGCGGCTTATAAAATTCCCTTGAATTTCCGCTGGGTGTCGAAGAAGGAGGTCTTCTATGTCCCGTTTATGGGCCCGATGTTGTTTATTCATGGTGATATCCCCATCAATCGCGGTAATGCCGCTGCCGCTATGGCAAAGGTTATCGAGGATGGTAAACTTTGGATTAAGCGCGGTGCGAGTGTGGCAATCTTCCCCGAGGGAACACGCTCGAAGGATGGCGAGATTCATCGTTTCAAGGCCGGAGCTTTCAATTTGGCAAAGGAGGCGGGCGTTGAGATTCTGCCCGTAGTAATGACCGGTACGAACAATATGTTCCGCAAGAAGTGGCTGATTAATTGGACCAACCATATTGCAATCAAAGTCCTGAAGCCCGTGCCGGTAGAGGAGGTTGAGGCTTTGGAGGCAAAGGAGCTGGCTGCAAATACCCAGCAGCGTATGACCGAGGCGTTGGCAGAGTTGCGCGAGAAGGTAAAGAACGAGAATAAATAGTTGACTGTGTCATAAATTGGCACTTTGCTGCGGTAGATTTGCGGCATAATCGATTGAGAAGAAAATAATTTGCATAATGGCAAGCAATACAAAAAATAACAATACGCCCGTTGCGGCTTATGATGACGATGCGATAAAGACCCTGTCGCCGCGAGAGCATCTGCGCCTGCGTCCGGGTATGTATATCGGAAAGCTGGGCGACGGCTCACAGTCGGACGATGGTATCTATGTGCTTATCAAGGAGACGGTCGATAACTCTATCGACGAGTTTATCATGGGAGCCGGCGATAAGATTGAGATAACTATCGAGGATAATGTCGTAACGGTGCGCGACTACGGTCGTGGTATTCCGTTGAAGTCATTGTCGGCAGCCGTGAGCCAGATGAATACGGGCGGTAAGTATGAGGGCGACGCTTTCAAGAAGACCGTCGGTCTGAATGGTGTGGGTGTGAAGGCCGTGAATATGCTTTCGAGTGAGTTTACGGCTCGCTCGGTGCGTGACGGCGAGGCACACACTGTAACCTTCGCCA
>JAGBIR010000060.1 GCA_017934845.1 Alistipes sp.
AAATACAACGGGACTTCCGTCGCCCATCGAGTGCTGCACGGTATAGATGCCGCAGGGGTCGTACTCAACCCACGCCATATTACCATCGTCATCGAATGTAGGATACAGCACATTTCGATGCATATTTACCGTACGCGGACGCAGCTCGTCGAGATCCATATAGCAGAGTGTCGAGGTAACCTTCTCGGCAAACATCATACTGCGACGATACTCCGTCCACCAAACCCTATGGCGGTGTCTATCGTAAACGGGGCGCGTAGATACATCGCCCGTAAAGCAGAACGTTCTTTCGAAGCCCGTCTGGGGGTCGAGTGCGACAAAGCGTTGCGGCATATCGAGATCGCTCTTCAACGCCAATATTCCACCATCGATCCACAGCGGATGCGAGTAGGTCGTATAGCTCGTAAAACGCGGTGCAGGCAATATACGACTGCTGTTGTCGGGCAGCGGAGTCTGCTGCCAGAACTCCGACAGCGACTTAAAGGTCATCTTAAAAAGCTGATTACTATTGAATCCGAACAGACGCTTCATTCGCCAGCCCTCCGAAATAATCATCCACGGTTTTCGCGGGCCATAAGCAGCCATATCGTTTGCCATCACACGGCCCGTAATCTCGTTGCCGTAGGAGGTCATCTGATAGCCGAACTGATAGTGATCGGGGATAAAATCGCGATACGAGCCGCAGAAGAATGTATCAGAATTGCGATACTTCTCGACAATATTTCCCATAGCGCGAAACTCCAGCGTAAAACGCGGTTGCAATCCGCGACCAAAAGACGAGGTCTGCGTCTCGAACATCGTAGCATCGCCCTCCATCATCCAGAAGGGCATAAAAATCAATCCTATGGTCGAGCTCTGCTGGCCCATCAGGTAGCTCAAGAACTTAACCACACCGACGTTCAGATTGTTATACTGCACAGCGTGACGATACTCGTGGGCCGTAAGTTGCTTAAGCCACGGCATTGAATAGCCATCGACCGATGGCGACGAGAGGAACTCCACGCGCTTGGGCAGCCACATAACCAGACCATTGGAGCGCATATTCTCGGGATGCACGACAAATGGCAAATCGAGCGGCGGAAGGGTAAATCCATAGCCGATATAGGGTTTCAACACCTCGTTGAAATAGAGTGTAGTACGGCCTATTCGTTCGGTTTGGAGCGGATAGATTACGGTCGAACGCTCGGTCTGCGCCTTCATCCACTTAAGGCGTGCAGGGTCGGCACCCCAGCTGTAATACTGTGCGCTGACGTGCTGCACTGCCACCACGAGCAGGCACACAACCATCAAGTATCGTAAAAATCTCTTCACCCTATGTTTGGGACAATTTACCGACTAATTTCCCAGCTAATTTCCCGCCTTCTTGCACTTATAACCGGCTGCCGTAAGCAGCTCCACAACGCGGTCGCGGTGGTCGCCCTGCACAATAATCTCGCCATCCTTGGCCGAGCCTCCCACACCACATTTACTCTTGAGCATACGGCCCAAATCGGCCAGATCCTCATCCGTACCGACAAAGCCTTTAACCAGAGTCACCACCTTTCCGCCTCGCTGTTTACGGTCGAGCCATACACGCAGATTCTGCTGCGCCGGTGACAGGGTCTGAGGCTGCTCCTCCTCGGTGGTCTGATATTCAAAATCGGGGTTGGTCGAATAGACCATTCCCAAGCGTTGTTTCCAGTCGTTCATCTTACAAAAATTTATCCTACGCCACACATTTTGGTCGCGCTGTCTGCAAAAATAGCAAACTTAAGGCATTTAATGGTAGAAAATGTGAGCGTATGTTTGGTGCAAAATTACTATTTTATTATATTTACGACAAATTATGGGACGCACATCGAAACAAAAATATCGTTACAACATCTATCGCGACAATTGTGCGCAGGGCGAAAGGTCGTTGCCACAGTCAATTGACGACGGTCGCGAGCAGGTGAAAGTCTTTGTCGAGGGTTACGAGGATGTAGCCTTCTGGCGCGGTATTTTCGACGATTTCGATAATCCCTACCTGCGATTCGAGATATCGGTGCCCAACCGCGATGACCTGCCAAAGGGGAAGAAGGTTCTGATGTCGATGATTCCCCGTTCGAATGAGAAGATGCTGCTGTGTATTGACTCCGATTTCGACTATCTGTTTGGCAATCGCACCGAGCAGGCTGCCGAGATTAATGCAGCACCGTTTATGTTCCACACCTACACCTACGCGACGGAGAACTACCTGTGCTACGCCCCATCGCTGCACAACGTATGTGTGAAGGCCACGAAGAACGACAGCCACATATTCGATTTTGTGCAATTTATGGCCGACTACTCGCGCGCCATATACCCCGCATTTTTGTGGTACGCCTACTCGGCACAACTCGCCTCGGAGAATATCTTTACGCTGGTAGATTTCAAAAATACGGTGAGGCTGGGTTATCTCGAAATCGAACAGAACGGAGCCGAGACCATCGCGTGGTTATGCCGCAACGTGCAACGCCGCGTAAAGCGCTTGGAGAGCGAACACCCCAATATGGTTGACGAGTTGGACGACTTTGCTGACTATCTGCTGGGAAAAGGCGTTACACCCGACAATACTTATCTCTATATGCACGGCCACACGCTGATGGACAATGTCGTTATGGTGCTGCTAAACACCGTATGCGACCGCCTGCGCCAGATTTCGGTAGCAAAAATTAATTCATCGAAGAAGGAGGGCCTGTCGCTACGCAACGAGATGAGCAACTATATGAACTCCCTGCGCTCGATTCGCGACGTGCTGCTCGACAACGAGAACTACACCTCTTGCCCGCTCTATAAACGCCTCAGGGAGGATATCCAGAGCTACATAGACCACACCATTGCCGGCATTATAGCCCGCAAGAAGCTGACTGCAAACAAATAAGGAGCCGCCCCGCACGGAACGACTCCCCGACTTGGATTAATCATTATCCTCTAACTGAAAAATCTCCTCGACCGGCTTACCAAAAATCTGCGCCATCTTCAATGCCAGCACCGTCGATGGAACAAACTTGCCGCTCTCGATGGCGTTAATCGTCTGGCGGCTAACACCTGCGGCGTCGGCTAATTGCTGCTGTGTCATGTCCTGCTCAGCACGAGCCACTTTTATCTTATTCTTCATCGTCGGCTCCTTTCTGTAAGCGCCACACTTGGTAGCGGAAAATAAACATGAAAACCAGCAGGATGGTGAACATCTGATAAATCATCACCTGCACGAAATCGAAGTCGTAGACAAGCAATGAACACACGATAAGTATTGCGTAATTGACATATAGCGCAATTAGCAGCGCGTTGAGCCTGATGTGAGATATCATCTCATCCTCGACCTTCTCTCTCGAACAGGTTGCCAAAATACCACCTATGGCAATACCGATAATTGCGATATTGTTCATTGTGTATGAGCCTCCAAAGCCTTCAAATTCCGTTATGCAGAGATAGACTCCCAAAGCTGCCGCCAAGGCGAAAATTACCCACCCTACCTTCTGAAAGCGGTGTGGGAAAAGTAGTGTTTTCATAAGTTTTCGTTTTTGTAAAGTTTATCTAAAATCAGTTGAGGTATTCGAATACACTGCAAATGTAAAGCAAACTTTACAAAAAGACAAATATTTTTGACATTATTTTTTCATCATATCAAATTAGGGGATTAATAATCCCCTAAAATATTTTATTGACACCCAGAGGGCTATGACAAGAAATAGATATAGGAAAACTGGTCGTAAAAGTGCGTATTCAACAAACTATTTCTTACCTTTGTAAAAAACTACACAACAATGAAAAAGATACTCTTTGCAATCATATTGCTCCTCGCAGGGGCTATAATATACATGGCGACTCGCCCACCCTACGTCAGCTATACCGACACCGCCGAGGTTAATGGCGTGGAGCTGTTTTATGCTGTCGAGGGTCGCGGGAAGCCCGTCATACTGATTCACGGCAATGGCGGCAGCCACAACGACATGGAGACCACCACGCGCCAATTGGCCCAGGCAGGTTACACGGTCTATGCAATCGACTCGCGCGGGCAGGGAGCTAACACCCCACTCGAGGAGTACCACTACAAAGATATGGCCGAGGATATCTACCAGTTCATCAAGCTAAAAGAGCTTGAGCGGCCTGCAATTTTTGGCTTTAGCGATGGCGGCATTGTTGCCCTGCAGCTGGAAGTTATGCACCCGGGAACGCTCTCGGCAATAGCTACGGGCGGCTCGAATATATTTGTTAAGGATGCCCTGCAACCCGATTTCAGCGAGTGGTTTTTGAGTCAGCCCGACCCCTCGCCACTTACGCGCATGATGATGGTAGAGCCCAATATGAGCCCCGAGGATATGCAGACGATAACGATTCCGGCACTTATTATGGCGGGCGATAACGACCTTATTCGTGAGGAACATACACGCCTCATTGGCGAGAGTATTCCTAATGGTGAGGTGCTGATTGTTGAGAATGCCGACCATGGCTCGTACATATATCACAACCGATTTGTCGGCGACAGGTTGCTGGAGTTTTTCAACCGCATAGGATATTAACACCCGACTGATATACAATAAAACAGGGGACTTTTGAGTCCCCCGTTTTGTATTATCTGCCAGCTTGAACGCCAAACCAAACGGCTTGCCACTCTTCCCAATCTTCTTCAGATAAGTCGGCCACATCGCACTCATCCAACGACATATGGAAATCCTTAGCCTTAGAGAGTTCAAGTGTCACGCGGCGCTCCGTATCGCCCTCGTTAGCTGGAACATCAAACCCAAGCGGCATACCATTGTCGTGAATAATCGTCCCGACCTCTTCTCCTAAAATCAGGCGATAGCGCATACACTTAAGAATTTTCCCCGGATCATACATTCGCGTTGTACCGACTTTCTTGCTCTCGAAATTTTCAAAATAGTATCGGCCACCCTCCTGGGGTATCTGCACAATATCTGTTTCGGGCGTTGCCTCCCAATCAATTAGATAGGCATAGCACGATGTAAAGGCCATTGCCGCAAGTGCAAACAGTATTCCCGATAAACGCTTCATGGCTTTAATTCTCTATTTTTTAGAACTCGGATGTGAAATAGAATCTTATATCCTTAAAATTCTCTTGCGCCAAAGCCAAAGCATAACTTGTGTCGGCAAGGAACACATCGCGACCGTGCTTATCGACTGCCATATTCGAGTGCTTGCGTCGTTTGAAATCGGCAAGTTGCTCGGCATTGTCGCTCTCGATCCAGCAAGCCTTATAAATCGAGATAGGCTCCCAACGGCACTTCGCGCCATACTCATGCTCCAAGCGATATTGGATAACCTCGAACTGAAGCTGACCCACCGTACCGATAATCGTGCGACCATTGAGCGACGAGGTAAAGAGCTGAGCCACACCCTCATCCATCAATTGATCGACGCCCTTTGCCAACTGCTTGAACTTCATCGGGTCGGCATTCTCGATATAGCGGAACA
>JAGBIR010000061.1 GCA_017934845.1 Alistipes sp.
ACCCCACACCCGTATTGGGTATGGAGCAAGAGTGCTGCCATAGGCATACCAATACAAGGTAATGAGTGTCTTGCCATCCTTGTGCTAATGAAATTTTCCAGATTTCGAACCAAGGAGAAAGCGAATACACTTTCACTAAAAAATATTTACACTACCCTACGGATAGCATTACAAAGGTATGAAAAATTTTACATTTCACTGAATTATCATATATTTTTTCAAATATAACCAATAAAAACCCCACAACCGACACTCAGAAAGTATCGGCTGTGGGGTTTTATCTACCATAATCGTTCCTCTACCTCATCGGCTGGCGAGGATTTTTCTTTATCTTCAAGACCTTATTTACAGCATCACAAACCAGAGGCTCCATAACCGAACGATAGCACTCCAGATTAACGTGGCAACCATCCTTCGACCACTTCTCGGGCATTCCACCCTCGGGAGTAGTGAGTGCCGAGTGGTAATCGACATAGGCAATCTTGTTGGCAGCAGCATACTCCTTAATCATTTGGTTAAGGTCACGAATAGGCTGCGCCGGCTCCAGCTCCTTGCGCCAACGGAACTGCGCACAAGGTGTTACCGAGCAAAGAATTACCTTAATATCGTTGGCCTTTGCCAACTCACACATCGATACGATATTACCAAAAATATTCTCAAGGGCAATATAGCCGTTATTCATAGCAATATCGTTAATACCCGCCATAATAACCACCGCCTTGGGTTTTAGGCCAATAACATCCTGACGCATACGCACCAACATCTCGGATGTGGTCTGACCGCTAATGCCGCGACCAACAAAGTTATTCTGCGAGAAGAATTCGGGATCGAACGAAGCCCACTGCTCGGTAATCGAGTTACCCATAAACACCGCATCGGGCGACTCTGTGACAGCTTTATTAGCCTCGACAAAGCGGCCAAATTTTGCCCAATCCTTCTGTTGTGCATTTACCGAAAAAGTTAAAAATGACACCGCAAGCAAAAGTAAAATACGTTTCATAGCTATATGTTTTTTTAAGTTTACACATCGGTTGATATATACAAAAGTACAAATTTATGCCTTATGGTCAGCGTTTTTCGCCTAAAAATTATTAATTTTGCACAATTATAAGTTTACTCACTAATTGCAATGGAGAAATTTGAATCTACACACTACACGCTACGTTGCGTAGCTACCAATCACGAATTTGAGGACCACGGTTGGGATTTGGCCGATAACGAGTGCGGAGAGCCGTCACTCGTAAGAGCCATCTACGAGAAGAAACAACTCACCATCAAGGAGGAATTGGGTTTCTATCGTTACTGCGACTGGTTGCCCGTAAAGCGTAGGCTCAAGGGCTCGGCTGCCCCCGTAACAGTCCGTAGACAAGCTCTGGCCAAACATTTGGGACTGGAGAATTTATATATTACCCTGAATGGTTACAGCCCTGCACACGGTGCAGCAATGACCACCTGCTCATTCAAGGAGACCGAGGCATTCAGCGTTTGCGGCCGTATGCCCGACGACGAGAAGCGCGTATTGGTGGTTGCTTCAGCGGGCAACACAGCGCGTGCATTTGCCCGCGTATGCTCGGAGAATAACATTCGTTTGTTGCTCTCGGTTCCTGCCGACAACCTCGACGCCATGTGGTTTGAGAAGCCGTTGAATCCCTGCGTTAAGCTCATCGCTTGCGAGAAGGGCGGTGACTACTTCGATGCTATCCGCCTGAGCGATATGGCTCTTCAGTCGCCCCGTTTCTATGCCGAGGGTGGTGCTAAGAATGTTGCTCGTCGCGATGGTATGGGTACGACAATGCTTTCAGCCGCTACGACAATTGGTCGCATACCCGACTACTATTTCCAGGCCGTAGGTAGCGGTACTGGTGCCATTGCAGCTTGGGAGGCAAACCTCCGCCTTATTGAGGATGGTTCGTATGGTAATAACATAGCACGTTTGATGGTGTCGCAGAACGCTCCTTTCGTTCCTATGTACGACGCATGGCGTGCCGATTCGCGCGAGATGTTGCCCTACGAGACTCACCGCGCGCGTCGCGATGCAAGCATCATCGACGCAAAGGTGTTGTCAAATCGTAAGCCACCTTACAACATTAAGGGTGGTCTGTACGACGCTTTGAAAGCTACAAACGGCGATGTATTGGTTGTAACAAATGCACAGGGTCGCAAGGCTGCTCGTCTGTTCGAGGAGTTGGAGGGTATCGACATCCACCCCGCAGCAGCTATTGCCGTAGCATCACTTATCAAGGCTGTAGGTGAAGTCCGCATCGAG
>JAGBIR010000062.1 GCA_017934845.1 Alistipes sp.
ACCAAACGCGGTGAGTGAGTGGAGTTTAAGTAACGTTCAATATCGCTACGTTGCTTCACGACAATCTCGTCCACGTCGTTACATCCCACAACGCAGACAAGGCTCAAAACCGCAAATATCAATATCGACAATCGCAACTTCATAAGCATATAATCGTGCAAAAATAAATAAAATTATTTTTACTGCCAATTTTGTACCGTTAAAAAACGCGTGACACCAAACCTTTTACAATCGGCGCAGGGCCTGACGCACAGCATCCTCGACCGAAACCGATGGCGATTCCGACAAAATAGCCTTCACTGCCTTCTCCGAAGCAGCCTTCTGGAATCCGAGCATCAACAGTGCCGAAACAGCCTCCGACATTACGGCATTGTCGGGCGCAGCCGTAGGCACAAACACCTCGCCTTCTGTCCCCAAGTCGAGCATTTTACCACTCAACTCGACAATGATTTTTTGCGCCGTCTTAAGACCCAAGCCCTTGACATTCTTCAACAAAACAGCATTTTCTGTTGCAATTATATTACGCAATTCCGACGTAGAATAGGTCGAAAGAATCATTCGCGCGGTATTTCCACCCACACCCGACACGCTTATCAACAGGCGGAACAACTCGCGTTCGAGCTTCGTTGCGAAACCAAAAAACAGTTGAGCATCCTCGCGGACTGCAAAATGGACATACAACCGAGCAGACTCCGAGCCTTCTATTGCCGAGAAAGTCTGCAACGAGATATTGAGATAATAACCCACTCCACCAGCCTCAATAACGGCATAAGTAGGTGCCAAATCGGTGATTTTTCCTGAAATATATTCGTACATAGCATTAATTTTAACAGCCGATATGACAAAAATAAATATTTTTTTCTACCTTTGTCAATTATTGAG
The DNA here is from genome assembly GCA_017934845.1 of Alistipes sp. Taxonomy (GTDB): domain Bacteria; phylum Bacteroidota; class Bacteroidia; order Bacteroidales; family Rikenellaceae; genus Alistipes. The sequence goes on from JAGBIR010000062.1 coordinate 883, forward strand.
CATTAAAATCAAAAATTAATAAAAATAAAATAGTAAAAACTATGAAGAAAATTTTTTGGACATTGTTCGCAGCAGCATTTATTTTCACAGCTTGCGACAATCAGGCTGCAAAAACTACCGACGAGGCAAACGCAGAGGCTACAACCGAGCAGGTAAATGGTGGCGATTTGGCTTATGTTAGCGTAGAGTACGTGTTGACTGAGAGTGATATTTACAAGACTGAAGGTGTAGCACTTCAGGAGAAGACTCAGAAGGCTAAGAACTCTTGGGCACAGAAGGAGAAGAATCTTAACTACGAGGCTCAGCAGCTTCAGGAGAAGTATCAGAAGGGTCTTATGACTACATCTGATTTCCAGCAGAAGGGTCAGGCTTTGGAGAAGCGTGCTGCTAACTTCCAGACTTCAGCACAGAAGGAGGCTCAGACATTGGACGAGGAGAGCTACGTTTTCAATAACCGCGCACAGGATTTGATTATGCGTGCTATTCAGGAGATCAATGCCGACAAGAAGTACAAGATGGTTGTAAACGCTAACTCATTGCTCGACGCAGAGGAGAGCCTTAACATCAGCGACGCTGTTTTGAAAAAGGTTAACGAGTTGTACGCTGCCGAAAAGAGCGAGGCTGCCAAGACTAAGTAATCGGGGCCGATAGCACACTATCTTTAATTACAATTTCGCGGATTCCGTCTTGTTTTTTACAAGGGAATTCGCGAAATTTGCATTATAAACCATCCTATAAGAGCAATTATGACAACTGACAATCATAAAATCCTGCTTTTGGTAGCACTGCCGGCCGAGTTGGGCGAGGAGGCTGCCACAGCACTTTCGGCACACTGCGACATCCGCTATACAGGCGTTGGAAAGATTAGTGCCTACGAGGCTACCCTCTCAGCTCTGCAGCAGAAGAGTTACGACGCGGTGATAAATGCCGGCACCTGCGGTTCGTTCCGCCATCCCTTCGCAACAGTTTTATATCCCGCACGAGTAGCACAAGGCGACGCCTTTATCGGCACCGACTTTGCCACGTCGGAGGAGGAGCTGCATACGGGCAATAGTACAACTGCAATTATTTCGGGCGACAACTTTATCGGCGAGGATACACCCGAAGCGCATCGTAAACTAATCGAGGGTTATGATTGTATGGATATGGAGAGCTATGCCATTGTGCGAGCTGCTAAATTCTTTGCCGAGCAGCACAACACTCCCGTACCTAAAATCTATATGACAAAGGTTGTTAGCGATGGTGCCGATGGCTCGATAGGCGACTGGGCAAGCAGACTCAAGGTATTGAGCCCGACGCTATTGGAGGCCATAATGAACACCGTTCGTGAAGCACTAAAATAGTTTATGCAAAATGGAAATTAAGGCAAACTGCAAGATAAATATCGGATTGGACATCCTGCGTCGGCGAGAGGATGGTTACCACGACCTATCTACAATAATGTTTCCCGTCGAAGGGTTATACGATGTAGTCAAGGTCGAGCCCTCCGACTGCGACTCTTTCCACAACGCCGGATTTGCGGTCGATTGCGCTACAGAGGATAACATCTGCTTAAAGGCTCTGCATCTGCTACGCCAACATTATGCCATTGGCCCTGTTGCCATCACACTCGACAAGCACGTACCTTTTGGTGCCGGCTTGGGTGGCGGCTCATCGGATGGTACAGCCGTAATAGTCGCATTGAATGAGATATTCAACCTCAAACTCACCGAGCAAGAGTTAATCGCACTGGCTGCCGAGCTGGGCAGCGACACAGCCTTTTTCGTTCGCAACACTCCTCAATTATGCGAGGGCCGTGGCGAGATTATGACCCCTATCGACCTCAATTTAGCGGGTAAATGGCTGGTTATAGTCAAGCCCGACGTAAACGTCTCGACACGCGAAGCCTATGCGGGCGTTCGGCCAGAGATTCCCGCCATCCCATTGCAGGAACGAATCAAAGCATCCATTTCGGAGTGGCAGGCAACAATTAAAAATGATTTTGAAAAGACGATCTTTAAGGCGCATCCCGAACTTGCCGAAATCAAGACCGCGCTTCTTACGGCAGGTGCGGCTTATGCCGCAATGTCGGGTAGCGGATCGGCTATGTTTGGAATTTTCGACGACGAGCTGTCGGCTAAAAAATTAAGCAACACGACGCCATATATATTTAAGGTATAAAACAAGAGGATGTCCCAAACTGTTGGGACATCCTTATCTTTTACCAGAAAAGGCAGATGCCGAAAGAGCCTTGTTAGATAGTCTTAATTATTTGCAAGAATTCGTATAACAAGAGCTATTTTGAAGCTGCTCGAAGTTCACGAAAGCGCAGCATACTAAAGCGTATGTGAGCATTTCGGGAACGAGGCAGATGCCGAAAGAGCCTTGTTAGACGGATTCTCCTTAAAGTTATTCTACTCAGCAGCCTTATCCTCTTTCTCCTCCCTCTTCCATCGACGTCGCTGCTTCGGCTTATCGACCTCGCGATTCACAAAGTGCGAAGTGATAACGGCGGCCAGATTTGTCGGGGCGATATTTCGCTCGATTTTACCGCCACAAGCTACCGACAGACCACCCGTCTCCTCCGACACAACCACTACGATTGCATCCGATGTCTCGGTAATACCTATCGCTGCGCGGTGACGCGTACCATACGACTTTGGCACATTAGACTGCGTAACAGGCAAAATACACTTTGCCGCTGCAACGCGATTATTAACGATTATAGCCGCACCATCGTGCAGCGGAGCATTCTTGAAAAATATATTCTCGAGCAATGCCACCGACACCTGTGCATCGATTGAGATTCCGCTATCGATAATATCGCGCAAATCACTCTCCTGCGCAATGACGATAAGCGCACCTGTCTTTGTGAGTGACATCTCGGTACAAGCCGTCACGATAGGCTGAACGGCTGTCTCGGTATTATTTCGCGAATTAAAGATATTGTTAATAAACTTGAATCCGCGCTGACGCATACCCACCACCTGCAAGAAGCTGCGCAGCTCGGGTTGGAAGATAATAAACAGCGCGATAACTCCCACACTTACAATTTGTCCCAAGATGGTTTGCAGCAAAGCCATATTCAAAGCTCGCACAACCACCCACATTATATACACAACAATGATACCCGTAAAAATATAGGGGGCATTGGTACCACGCGTCATTCGGTAGATTCCGAACATCATAAGTGCCACCAGCAGGATATCCAAAAAATCGATAAATGTGAAGGGTATAAAATCCATATCTCAATATATTTGAGTGCAAATATAACGATTTATACGTTAAAATGTACGCTCTCGGCTACTCAATTTCAAATATACGTTGTTCATCGTCCCCCGCAGTGATGCGCACTGTCATAGCATCGTCGGGCAGCAGCTGTTCAATCTTCTCGGGCCACTCAACAAGGCACAACTCGCCAGAGTAGAAGTACTCCTCGTA
>JAGBIR010000063.1 GCA_017934845.1 Alistipes sp.
CACCGGTCTCGAAGTATGAGTAACCCTCGGTCTGGCCATCCCAGAACTGATAGATACCTGTCTCGTTGAAGTACTCGGGACATGAGCGGAGCGAATCATACTGATAAGCATCCTCGGGATCTACGGGCGAGCCGTTTACCATAATGTAACCATCCATCTTGGGAGTCTGCAAATTCTCGTCTGAATTCGATGAATCCCAGTTCTCCTCGCCATACAACTCGCGGTCCTTGATATACTTCAGCGGAGTCATATCCAACAAGAAGTCCTCAACCAAACGCATAGTACCGTGGTCGTGAGTCTCCGATTCATAGCCATAGCGGTTATCCACAACGTAAGATGATACCTTATAGTCGATAGGCTCCAAATCGCGAATCAAGATACGGTCAATGGCAGTTGAAGTAGTATAATACTTCGTAGCCTTGCGGCCATCGCCGGTCTCAAGCTCGATACAGATATCGATAATGGTACGATAGGGGTTCTCAACATCGATATAGAATACACCAAATCCCGGAGAGATCTTCAACGACTCGCTGATGGGGAATACCGTAGCCTCCAGAGGAGTGATACGCACCCAAACGGGAGTTGAGAGGTTATCGTTCTTATCCACGGCATAGAGAGCCACCTCGTAAGGCTTGATGGTACCCATACCCTCCAACTTAAGAGAGTTATTGAAACGTGAGCTCGACTTCGAGATAATCGATCCGTTATCAATCTTATACACGGCGCGTACATAGAGGAAATCCTCATCCGAGGGGATATCGTAGTAGAGCGTACCGCCACCATAGTCGGGCGTAAAGCGCACATTCGAGATAGGTCCGGGAGGTACCTTCTCGCGGGTGTCATCCGACTCCGACTTCGTACAACTTACGGCTCCGGCAGCCAAGAGGCTCGCCATAAAGAGCACTATATAATATCTCAATTTCATAACAACATTATTTATTATATAAAATAAGTATCAAAGACTAAATCCATCCCGGATTCTGGATCATATTCGGGTTCTTAAGCATCTCATTGTAAGGGATAGGCATCAAATAGTCACGAGGTGTAGTCCAAGTACGTGTCTGCCAAGTCACAACCTGATAGAAAGCACTTGCTGTCTCACCGTCGGGAGCATTCCAGCCCTGTACGGGACGCTTGTAGAACTCCTCGGCACGCTTCCAGCGGCAGATATCATAGAACGACTGACCCTCGAACGAGAGCTCGATCAAACGCTCGGTATGGATGATATCGCGCAAGCCTGCCTTCTCGGTATGCTTACCTACATTGCTTACGATAGAACCATCGCTCCAAACCTTCTCCACATCAGGGATACCCGCACGACGGCGAATCATATTGATATCGTCATATACCTGCTGGCTGGGGCCATAATACTCGTTACGGCACTCGGCACGCAACAGATAAAGGTCGGCCAAACGAATCAACGGATATGGGAACTGAACGGTACGATTAGCAACGTAACCACGTGACTCGGGGTGAACATACTTCTTAACGCCGATACCGGTCCAGAAGTAGTCATTCTCGACAACGTCGCTCATACGGCCACCGGGGAACTCACCTGAACGCATCTTGATATTCAAGCGCAAATCCCATGTACGCCAAATACAACGGTCAACAGCCAACCAAGCATAGAAGCGAGGCTCACGATGCAAGTGGAGATTAACAGTTGTCTCCTTGGGCTGCATATAGCCGCGATGGTAATCGTCAGCAGGAATCTTAACCTGCTTGTAACGCTGTGCCTCCGAGAAGTAGGTCTTATCCTCGTTGATAGGCACACCATTCTTTGTATAGAAACGCTCTACCATTGTGAGTGAAGTACCCAACCACTGGTGCGAGTACGACACATTGTTCATAGGCTCGTAGCGAATCATACAGCCATTATGTACGCGTGAGTTTGCGCCGTCGCAAGGCTTCGTATTACCCCAGATAAGCTCATCGTTCCAAGGCTCGGTAATTGCATAGCGCAAGTTATAGCACGACTCCATAATCTTCGAAGTGTTCCAATCCTGTGAGTCGAACGACTTGATGTTGTACTGGCTATCGTTCTTGAAATAGTAGAGGTGGTGGCCATTAGCCTCGGCCTCCTTGATAGCCTCCTCGACAGCATCCAAAGCCTCCTTCCACTTCTCGGGATCGTACTCCTGCGGGAAGTAGTGAACGCCCTCCTCGTTCTTAAAGTTTGAGTAGAACTCCGAGTTACCGTTGAACAACGGGCTGGCACGAGTAACCAGAATCTTTGCCTTCAACGCCTTGGCGATAACGCGGTTAACCTGACCCAACCAGAGGCTCGGAGTAGTAGTCTGCAACACATACTTATCCGATCCATCCTCATTGTAAAGTACCTCGTCTAGCAAACCCAGCACATACTGGAAGCAATCCTCAACGGGCTGACGGCGACGGCGGACAACCTCCAGAGGATCGTTCGGCGTAACATTCACGTCGTTGATGATGATAGGGCCATAAAGGCGGATGATAAAGTAGTGGTAGTAAGCCTTCAACACCTTAATCTGGGCAATCCAGTTAGCACGCTCGGTATCCTCCAAGCCGATGATGTAGGCTCCCGACTCCAAATAGTCGATAAAGATGTTACACAGACGCAATGCCTCATAGGTGTGAGTACCACCCTGGCCACCGGTCCAGTAGCAAAGCAGAGAGTTGGTTGTATTGTTCCAACCACGCATAATCTTGTTACCAATACAATAGGTACGGCTCTCGGCAACCTTTGAGTCCAGACGCTCAACGAACTCGTCGCCCAACATCTGAATACCTGTATGCATATGGTAGTTATCGGGCATATATGAGTAGCAGTCAGCCAATGCACTATATGCCTTCTCCTTGGTCTCGAATATATCCTCCAACTGCAACACGTTGTCGGGGACGATATCCAGATAGTTACATCCTGTCACCGACAGAAGTGCAACCGCAGAAACTATAATTGATTTAAATAACTTTTTCATATCTCGCATCATTTAGAAAGTCATATGTACACCGACAGCAAATACTCGCTGCAAAGGATAACCCAAACCGTTGTTACCCATCTCGATATCCCACAAATCGAAATCACAGATCTTAAAGAGGTTCTGTGCAGAGAAATAGATTCGTGCTGACTCGATAGCGCGTGTCTTCTTCAACAACTTCTCGGGGAAGGCATAACCAACCTCCAAGGTCTTAAGACGGAAGATACGGCCATTGCGCAACCACCAGCTCGACTGAACGATATTGTTGGCGTTGGTAGTTGTTGACAAACGAGGCCAGAATGTACTTGAAACCGGATTATCGGGGCTCCAGTGATCCTCGGCGATAATTCTCATTGCATTACGATGGCCTACGAAAGGCGAAATACCTGTCGAATTGATATAGAACGAAACGCGATCCTGACCCTGTGCAAATGCCGAGATGTCGAATCCCTTATAAGCAACGGTAAGACCTACACCATAGTTAATCTCGGGTGAGGTAGGATAACCCATAGGCACCTGATCGTCCTCGGTAATAGCACCGTCGTTGTTGATATCCTTATACTTGATATCACCCGGACGAACATTACCCCAAGGCTGTGAAGGTGAGTTAGCCACATCCTCCTCGTCGATAAACAGACGCTCGGCAACATAACCGAAGGTCTGGTTTACGGGGTGACCTACGCGTGTACGCCATGGATACTTATACATAGGCTCGGGCGATACGCGCAACTCGGCGTGAGCATAAGTAAAGTTGAAACGACCCTGAAGGAACAAGCCGTTAGCCCAGCTCTTCTTCAAATCGATCGAACCATCAATACCGCCAGACTCAACCTCACCGAGGTTACCCGAAACGGCAGCTGTCAAACCCATTGAGTCGGGCAAGTTCTGACGCTCCATATAGATCTTCTCACGATACTCGTGGAAGTACTCAACCTGAATATCGGCAAAGTTGAACAAGTTCATCTCGATACCTACGTTCTGCTTTGTAGAGAGCTCCCACTGGATGTCGTTATTGGCATCACGACCGATAACGAAACCACCATAGCCGTTATTAAACTGACGACCGAAGGTATAACCTGCACCACCCAATGCGATATGCGAGAGGAAGTAGAAACGGCCCGTACCGATATTATCGTTACCTACGCGACCCCAAGAGTACTTAAACTTAAGCTTAGGAATTGCGCGGCTGATAGGCTCCCAGAACTTCTCGTTCGAAATCATATAACCCACAGCCACAGCGGGGAACAGACCCCAACGATGGCTCTCGTGGAACTTCTCCGAACCGTTGTAGGTCAACGACGCCTCGACCATATAACGGCCCTTATAACCATAAGTGGCACGACCGCGGATACCCTGATTACGGAACGGCAACGACTGCTCGATGCTTCCGCCCGTAGTATTCTTATCCTCGTCCATCGTATAGATAAACTGTGCCGTTACATCGTGAGCATCGTTAAATACACGATTGTAATGGAAACCCAACTCATAGTATGAGAAGTAGTGAGTAGAGTTGCTCACCGAAGGATCTCCCAACACCTCGCTACCCTCGGCTACGTTCATAAGGGTATAGCTGTCGGTCAACTCATCATACGAGTTAAGTGTATAGTAATAAGGATTATAAGCACGCGAGCTTGTACTACCTGCATAAGCCTGAATAGAGGCCTTGGCACGGAACAACAAACCCTTAGTCAACATGCCCAAATCCTGCTCCAAAGTAGCCTGTGTCAAGATACGGCTCTCAAAACCATCTCGGAAACCGCGAACCATCTCGGCATAGGGGTTCGCCATCTCGTTGTTAGAGTCCTTACCGAAAAGTACGTGGCGCACATACTGATGCTCCTCATCGGGTACCCATACCATAGGGAACTCTACGGGGTTACCGTTCATCACCGAGTTGAAGATCGATGTAGCATCGTGCAACGGGCCATTGTAATCCTGGAACACCGAGTTCATATTCACATCAACCTTTGTAGTCTTGGTCAAGTTTACACTCACGTTAGCCAAGATATTGTAGTTGTTGATACGGATATTGTTACGGAAGTTGTTCAAGTCGTTATCCTTCAAGATACCGGTATCGTTGTTCCACGATACAGCCAAGTAGTAGCGAGCAAGCTTACCACCACCGCTGGCGTTCAACGTATATTTCTGGTTGTAAGTATAATCGTCGAACATAGCGTCATACCAATCGATATTGGGGTAAACCATAGGATTCAGGCCACTGATTGTATTCTGAATCTTCTGGGTTGAATAACGAGGCGACACCAACGGATTATCGTTATACTGTGCCTGATTGTACAGACGCATATAAGAGATAGCATCGACCATCTCGGGCAACTGTGTAGGCAACGAGAAACGTGACTCGTGACGGAACGAGATTGCAAGCTTACCCTCGCGACCGCGCTTTGTAGTTACCGAGATAACACCATTTGCACCCTTCGAACCATACAACGCAGCTGCGGTAGCATCCTTCATAATCGAGAAGTTCTCGATATTATCGGGCTCCACGCGCGCCAAGTCATCGGCCGACACCTCGAAACCATCCAACAAAATCATCGGGCTCTGTGCATAACCGAAGGTGGTTACACCACGGATGAAGAACTCGGCGTTATCGGCACCCGGCTCACCACTTCGCTGATAAGAGATAAGACCGGCAACACGACCTGCCAACGCAGTTGTAAGGTTACTTGTCGGAACGCGCAGATCCTTCGGGCTGATAGTCTCGATAGAAGCAACGATAGACTCCTTCTTCTGCTCGTAGAAACCTGTTACGACGACCTCCTCGATCTGATCGTTAGGTTGCATAGTCACCAGAAGGTGAGTCTTACCCTTAACCTCGACATCCTGATCCAAAAAACCGACGAAGCTGACCTCCAGCACGTCGCGCTCAGTGACATCTAATGAGAACTTACCATCTGCATCGGTAATAACTCCATTCGTACGACCCTTAACGATAATAGTCGCACCTGCCAACGGTTCACCTACATTGTCCAGGATCTGACCCGTTACGGTCTTCTTACCCTGCTGAGAGGCTTCTTCCATAGGCACACTCACTTCTGCAGCCTCGGCAAAAGCAGATGCTGGCGTCAGCATCGCTCCGCAAAGCAGAAGAAATAATCCATAGTAGAGTGTTTTCCTCATAATAAAAAGTTTTAATTAATAATATTTTGTTTTTCCTATTTCATCCAAGTTTGCCTGACTCCAATCAGCACCCATCACGGAGCGGCAATATTACAAAATTCTAATTCGGTCAGCTGTTTGCACTCGGGCGCAATCCACCCATAGTTAGACAAAGTTACTCTTTTAAAGCGTAGCTTAATGATATTTTTTGATTTATTAACTAACTATTTTGATATAGATTTTTTTTAAAAATAGAAAAGAAATAATCCTCTTGATGGATTCCGATGCAAATAGAAGCTGATTAACAGCCCTTTACACACTATATCAAAATAAAAATAGTTGCGCTTGCTGAGCAGCAAGATTAATTAAAACGACCATTTTACGCAGTGCCGAATAAGTTATTGCGAGATCAATTCACGCCATTTTAGAGTTGAAAAATTAGTAAAACTTTCTCAAATGATTTCTAAAATGACATTTTGCAATCATTTTACACACCCCAAAAATCGGTCATCACAACCGCTCACTTGGCAGTAGCACCACAAATATAGTAAAAATTGACAATGTTATAAAATAAAAGGTCACAAAAGTGACCCATACAAAGATAATTGCCAATTTGGACAATTTTATAGTCTATATGCGATTACAAATCGAAAGCAATACAACATTTCATCTCCGCTAAAACTCCGACAAACCTGTCAAAGCCGCCATAGCAGCGCGTCCGGAGTCGCCCAGCGAGAGCGAATATTCATTGACAAAGAGGTCGATATGTCGATTTATAACCTCATCCTCCAACTCCTGAGCGTGCTGTTTCACATACTCGCGCGAAGCCATAGGATTGGCAAAAGCGTACTCAATACTCCTATGCAACACTCGCTCAAATCGCTCAAACAGAGCGGGTTCCACACTCTTACGCACAACAATTCCGCCCAACGGCAGCGGTAATCCCGTTCGCTCCTCCCACTCGAGTCCCAAATCGGCCACCAGCTCCAATGAGCGACGCTGATAGACAAAACGCCCCTCGTGAATCAACACTCCGGCATCGAAATCACCTCGCTCGACGGCCTCGGCAATTTCGGAGAATAACATTGGCACACGCTCCTCAATCTCGGGAAATAGCCTGCACATAAGAGCATTAGCCGTTGTATGCAATCCCGGCACAGCAATACGCCTAATAGGCGAGCAGTCGCCCTTGCGACGCACCAAAAGCGGGCCGTTTCCACGCCCCAGAGCCGCACCACAATCGGCCAAACGGTAGTTCTCCGCAATTGCCGGCAGCACCGCGCAACTAATCTTGCTGATGTCAGGCCGTGCCGCAAGGACACCATTATTCAGCTCCTCTATATCGTGGTACTCCACATCGAAACTCAACCCTTCGGTATCGACGCGCCCATTAATCAGGCCATCGAACATAAATGTATCGTTCGGACAGGGTGAAATTGAGAGTTTTAAGCGATTGTTGTTCATCATAAGAAGTTACTCATCCTTAAATAGTTGAGCCGCAACGGCACCCAATGCGGCAATAGCCTCGCCAACCTGCCATTTGCTACGATCGTCGCCCACACGATTCGAGATAGCACGCAAGTGGTAGAACTCCGTCGGGTCCAACACCTGACTTGCCGCCGCAACCGCCGCACCCTCCATCTGCTCGATGCAGGGAAGGTCGCGTTTCTCGGTGAGGAATCGCAGCGAATCGCCCGAATGGCTCACCGTAAACGACTCCACCTGCGTCAGGCCCGTAGCGGGCTTCATCTCATAAAATTCGGCATAGGCTTCGGGTAATCCCGCCTCACTATCGCGCACAACCTCAACAACTTGCCCAATCTCCAGACTATCGTCACACGCGCCGGCGATACCGCACAGCACAATACGTTTAGGAGCAAAAGCTGCAACATAGGCCGTTGCCATAGTGCCAGATGTTGCCATCCCGACACCAACGATTCTCACATCGGCATCGGGACGCAACGTTTTGAATACCGCGGCCTCAGCCTCGGTAGGAAAATAGAATTGAGTAGTGTACATCGCTATTTACTCGCGACCAACCATAGCCTCAACATCCTCAACCGCGATAGGTATCATTTTGTCACCCATCATCTTTGAGCCTGTCTCGGTAACGATGAGGTCATCCTCCAAACGGATACCGCCAAAGTCGCGATACTCCTCCAGCTTATCGTAGTTTACGATGCCCTGCAACTTACCCTCCGCACGATACTTATCGATCAACGCAGGCACGAAGTAGATACCCGGCTCATCCGACAAGACAGTGCCCGGCATAAGGCGCCAATGCTGACGTGTAATGCAGCAAGCCGAAGCCTTCGCGCGGTCGATAATATCCTCGAAGCTGAAGCTACGCTCGCCAATATTCTCGCAGTCGTGTACATCAAGACCCATACCGTGACCCAAGCCGTGAGGCATAAAGAGGAAGCCTGCGCCAGCAGCCATAGCATCGTCAACCGAGCCGCGCACCAAATCGAGCGACTTCAAGCCCTCAAGCAAGGTACGCTGAGCAACGTCCGAGAACTCCATATACATCATTCCGGGACGCAAAGCCGCAGCTGCATCGTCGTGAGCCTTCAATACAATATTATAAATATCCTTCTGTTTCTGGGTAAACTTACCATTTACGGGGAATGTACGGGTATGATCCGATACATAGCCGTTAAGATGCTCACCACCGCAGTCGCACAACAGCAATCGGCCGCTCTCCATAATGCCCGAGTGGTCGTGGTTATGCAACACCTCGCCGTGCTGCGAGAGGATTGTAGTAAACGATGGGCCTGTACCATAGGTATATG
>JAGBIR010000064.1 GCA_017934845.1 Alistipes sp.
AATCAATCGGGGCTGATTGCCGCTGTTGGGCCAAATAATATGGTCAGCCTCGCCATTAATCAGCAGGTAGCGCGTACCGTCAGAGCCCATCCACGACTGGGTGTAGGTGATACCAAACTCGATAGTATCGGTATAGTCGGCCGTAGTGGGGATAACCTTTATGTTATACCAATCATTCGACGCAACGAGCTTGCTACCATCGGTGAGCGACGAATCGGTCTGCGATGTCTCGGTAGTATATACCAGCACATCGTTCTTATATACGCGGATGTCGCACAAGTTAGCCGAACCGCGCACTACGGGAGTCCAATTCTGGCCCACGGGAGCTGTCATCTGGAACCAGCAAGAGAAAGCACCCGCCTCGCTGACGATATTACCGTTGGCATTAGGCGATGTATGATACATTGTCGGACGATCGGGATATACGTCGTTCGAGGGATCGCCATCGCGTGATGCCGTATCGGGCAATACGGGGTTGTGGTAGCTCGGATAGTCGAAGCTCTGTACCCACTCCCACTCATCGCTGCGCGACCAGTCGGCTACCTGATACTCCAACTCGATGCTACTGCCATAGATTGCGGTAATCGAGAAACGGTAGATGTGGTTACGAACGATATTATAGGCCTGTCCCGTTGCTACACCATCGACATAGTTCTTGAACGAGATAGCATCCTTATACTCGTGCACGTGCTCCACGTCGGTATGGTGCGTAAGTTTAAGGCTAATCTTCGCCTCATAATCCGGGAAGAGAACATTGTTATACTCGGGAAGATAGATCGCATAACGCTTGCCCTGCTCAACAGCATAGAATGCCAAAGGCTCGCTATGTACCGAACGATTCTCCAACATACACAAGTCGTAATTAAGGTCGTTGGTATTGTCAACATTATTCCAGTCGTTAGGAATGCAATAGCCATTGGTATTGTGGCGATTGATTGTAACCTCGGTAAGGTTATAGCCCAAAGCGTCCGAGATCTCGACCTCGACCTTTGCTGCCGCGCGAAGCATGTGGATAGTACCAATGTCCTGCATCGACGCCAGCGTCAACGCACTCTTATGCACGCCCCAGAATGGGATTGAACCACTTTCGGGATTGAGTTGATCGATAGCGAAGATCATCGTCTCGGGCGTTGCCGTCATAGCGGCATTTGCAAAAGCCATAATCTTATACTCTGTGCCAGCCGTAAGCTCAAGGTGGGTGATGTCGCCCATAAACTTATACTCGGTATTATTGGCATTTGTACTCCAATAAACAAGGTTTGCTACATCACCAACCTTCTCGTTTGAGGTTGTAAAGATTGATATACTCAGCGAATTCAGATCGATTCTATTCTCGAAGCTATCACCGATCTGTCCTTCGTAATCATTACCCCACGTGGTACGGGTTCTCGACTGCGAGTCAAGAGCGAGGGTGAGCGTAACCTTATGCTGCACCTCGTCAGGACAAGAGCCCTCATCGAAGATGCTGCACGATGCAACGACGCACCCTACAAGTACCAAAACCATATATTTTAACGTATCACGCATAGTAGTCGCTATGATTAGATTTGCCCATTATTGATTACCACTCTCCACGAGTTGATCATGATGCTGGCACTGAGCCACTCGCCATTCTCGAGGAAGAATGTAATGTTGTACTCGTCCTGACGATCCAGATACTCCTGATCGCTCATCTGACGATTGTAGTAACCCTTAACCAAGAGAACATACTCCTTCAAAGGAATTGAAAGCACCTTCTCCTGACTCTCCTTGTTCCAGATGGTGAGTTTAGGGTTCTTGCTGGCCATCAGGCGCGCGATGGTCATCTCGCCCAACACAACGCTAACCTGCTCCTCGTCGTAGATATCCGACTCAACAGATGCCATACCCGACTCGGTGTGCCAAGGCATATAGGTAATCATCTCGTCGGCCTTCAATGAGTTGTCGTAAGCCATCCAGCCATTGTCGTCAGTAATCTCGAAGCGGAACATATCGGCTGTAAGGCGCGAACCTGCCAACTGCTGCAACATCACGCGAATGACGTTGGTATTCTTCGTAAGCGACACAACCTCGGTATAGTTGCCCGGCTCGGCAGTGTAGCTCAAGTGGTGACGGCCGTGGAAGAGGCGAGTAAGATCCTCGTCAACATAGGCTGCGCCATTGTTATACTCGCGGTGCATCTTAACCTCCAGATCCTCGATCTTCGTTATGCCAATCTGAGGATTAGCCAACAAGTCGAACGACTCCTCGTTCTGCAGGCCACCCCAAGCAAGCAGGTCGTACTCACCCGGCTCAAGCTCGAGTGGCATAGAGTAGTCGCCAGAGCTCAACAGAGCCTTGTCATCCTCCTGCTGCATATGTACCAAAACACCATTCTTATCGAATACAAAGAGTGCGATAGAGTTTACCTCCTGATGGAAGGCGTCGGCATACTTCATATTCAAGTCGTACTTAAACTTGATTCGATAGTATGTACCACAGTCACCTTCGTAGTCGTAGATAACGCTGTCACACGCGCTGGTCATCAGACCTACTACCAAAGTGGCGAGCATCAATCCCCACTTACTCAATTTTCCCCAGTTGTTCATTTTCTGTATAGTTTTTGTTATTCTTAACTTATATATTGTCTGCCTCGCGGGCAGTTGAATTTCCAATTTCGGTGGGACGCCTCGCCTCGTCAATCCTCGGGCCGCATCCATTTAGTGCCTCTCTTTGCACCGGCACCGCAGTGCTTTTTTAAGTAGTAAAATTTTTGTTTTTAATAGTAGTGTGAGCCGATTGCTCACACTACTATGATAGGGTTAAAGATTACTTCAAAGTAACTTCCTGCTCAACCAAACGCCATGAAAGAACGTTGATCTGTGCCGAGATGTAAGTCTCCTTATCGCTGGGCTTCTCGGGCTCCTCAATCTGCTGATTAGGATCGTAAACGGGAGTACCAAGACCCTTAACGCCTGTAATAGTCACCTTGTAAGCGTGGTTACGAACGATACCATACTCACCTGTCTTACCCTCATCGCCGAGGTGCTTAACGTCAGCATAGTAATAAGTTCTTCCATCGTTCCAAATCTTTGCAGGCTCGATAGCAGCCAAAACAGCATTAGGATTAGCAACTGCTGTATAAGTTGCGCCATCGAATGAGTACCAATTATTAGTATCAACACCGTCTGCGAGCTGGAATGCAACCTCGTAAGACTCAACTGACGACAAATTTACGCACTGAATCTGAGAGTCGTCGATTGCAGTATAAGTATTACCATCCTTATGCATCAACTTTGTATTCAATGTGGGAGCTACGGCAGCCAACAAGCTCTCCTCGCCTACATAGTAAGTACCAAACCACTGAGCAACCTCGATAGGAGCACCTGTATCATCCTGAAGAGTAGCAGCTACGATATACTTTGTACGATCGGTGTTAGCAGCACCTACCTGCTCGCCTACATACTCAACTGTGGTATTTGTGTTGGTCAAACCAGCGTAAGTGAACGCGTTAGAAACGGCACCTGCAAAGCACTTACCTGTCCAAAATGAACGACGGTAAGTAGGATCGTTCCATACGAAACCGAGGTCAGCCTCTGTCCAATTCTGGTTGATGGTCTTAACAAAGTAAGAGTTAGTCTGGTTAGCTACCAAATCCCATCCCACGATCTTTGCATATACAGCCTTACTGTTTACCTCAACACCTGTATCGAAAGCCTTGCCGCCATCGTTTACCGACACCTTTGCAGTCATACGCTCAACGTAGATTGTAACGGGGTTAGCAGTAGCCTTCTCAACGCTTGTCTGGAAGTTGTCGATAGTAAGAGGTGTAGCATCAATCACAGCACCTGTCGCATCCATATATACAGAGTTCGACATGATGAAGTTCTTGCCTGCAGTGTGACCTGCTCCATTCAAAACGGCAGTCAAATCAGTCATCGAAGCGTTTGCAGTTGCAGTGTAGTTCAAAAGAGCAACAATCTTTGAGGGGAATGCACCCTTGTAACGCTCAACAACCAATACGGGATCGGTCATTGACTCGATGTTGGGATCCTGCTTGCCACCATTGTCGGCAACAGCAACATTTACATAGTTACCGTTAGCGTTAACGTTGAAAGGATTACCTGCGTTGTCGAAGAAGTAGAACGCAGCGGTTGAAATAGCCTGCTCGTCGGCAGTACCATCCTCGTAAGCAGCAGCACGAGTCACATCGTCGTTTGACTTGATGTTGATAGCAACATAAGACTGATCGCCACCTGTCTGCGGAACATTAACCGCAACGTCGTCGGTCTTCTGGCAGCTTACGATTGCCAAAGCTGCCAATGCCCAAAATAAATTACGCATTTTCATAAGTCTGAGTTTTTAGAATTTTAACTATTATTTTTATTTTATTGTCGTTTGAATGATTACTCGTTATAGGCGTTGTACTCCTTCATAGCCTGCTTGTAAGCTCCCAAGCCGTTCAACGCTGCACCCGCCTGCACCAAACCCGCAGCCTGTGCCTTCTGCATATAAGCCTCGGCCTTCACTACATCATCCTGCATTGCCGCCAGCACGCCGCGTGCATAATCTGCCTCGGCAGAGTCGCCAGCCTTTGCCAGATGCTTCTCGGCAGCGGCCTTGTCGCCCTTCTGCATTGCAGCATTTGCAGCATTAAGGTTTGCAACAGCATCGTCGGGATAAACCTTAACAGCCACCTCGTACAACTCGTTGAGTTTCTGGCTTCCCGCCTCGTAGCTCTGCGCCAAGAGGTAGAACTCGTTAAGGCTGAGCTTGCGAGGATTCTTCGCCATAATCTGCTCGATCTGCTTCAGGTCGGTAAAGTCGCGGATGACATACTCAACCTTGTAATCAGAGTGACGCAATGCGGGATAGCAATCCTCCTTCAACGTCTTGTAATCCTCGGCATACTCCTTCTTAATCTTCAACTCGCGAGCATCGGCC
Organism: Alistipes sp.; assembly: GCA_017934845.1. GTDB lineage: Bacteria > Bacteroidota > Bacteroidia > Bacteroidales > Rikenellaceae > Alistipes. Next base: position 4,903 of record JAGBIR010000064.1, read on the forward strand.
GTCATCGTCTCGTTATTGATAATCTCCAAAATCGCGCTCTTCGCGGCCAATGAAGATGCCTCAACGTAACGCTCCAAGCCTGCCCAATCCTCTGGCTCATAGTCGGTCTTGATAAACGAAGAGTCGAAGTGATAGAGCTTCTGTACATAACGCTTCAACGACTCGGTACGGCCCTTTGCCAAACGCTCGTTGCCTGCATAAGAGCCATCGGGCGATGCAAAACCCTTGATAGAGATTGAGGTAATGGTAATATCGCTATCATTCTTAACAGAATCGATTGTTGCGGTAATCTTACCCAACTCCTTAGCATTGTTACGATAAGCGGGATCGATATTGGTCTTGTTTACAACAAAGTCAACATAAGCCGAACCGCTCAAAGAACGAGTCTTTACACCCTCAGCCTCGGGGCGAACGTAAATCGTAGCGGGAACAAAGATCTCCGGACGAGGAATTGCGGGAAGGAAACCATCGACAAGAGTCTGGTCATTCTCACCCTCCAACTCGCGGCAGCAGCCGTAAGTCGAGCAGTTAAGCACCAGCTGTGAACCACGCATCCACTTCTCGAAGGGGACAACAACGTGGTACTCCATCATCTCGGGAAGATCCTTCGTACGGTAGCTCATCTCCTTATCGTTGTTCGACAGTGAGCTGTCGCCGTTACGCTTATAGTGGAAATAGCGGTCGCGACCATACACTCCGATGGGGGTCAGGTCGAGCGACTTATCGCCCTTGACGATAGAGGGAGTAATCAACACGGCACGATTTGATGCGACATCCATCGCCTGAAGATCGAGATCCATATCGACGATAACATACTCGCCACTACGCACCATATTCAACTTCTCTACCTTTACCTGCGCAGCCTCCTGTGCCGTAGCTGCGACATTCATACCCAACAGGGCAGCCAATATAATAATATATCGTTTCATAGCAGTAGATTTTTAGAATAGATAAACCAGATTGATAGCGGCCTTTGTAGGACCTACATAGTGATGATCGGCATCCTCCTCGACGCGCTTGCCGCAACCTACGCACTCAAACTTATCGAAGCGAGTGTAGGCATAGCCCAAGCCAATCTCGAACTCAAGGTTCCAATGCTCGCCCAGCACCAGCGCATAACCGTAAGCTACACCGGCACCAACAGCCCAACCCTGATAACGATGCTCCTTGAGTTTATTAAAATCGGTTCCAAGAAACGACACGCCATTGCGCCAGCCACCGAAGTTATACTGACCACCCAAAGCGTGGAAGCCGAGGAAATGGCGAGAGAATCTATCGCAGAACCAGTAGCGGGCCTCGGGCTGCACCATCCAATGTTTCCAGCGACGATCGTTCGACATATCCCAGCCATTGAAGTTACCCGACACGTCAAGCGTCCACTTGGGTGCCAAACCAACCTCTACACCGAGATTAACGGTAGCCGTAGCGTCATATAGCAAATTTGTCTTGATGGCGACATCCTGTCCTTTGGCTGTAAAGGAACAAAGTAGGCCAAGAAGTAATGGGATGTAAAACTTTAGTTTCATAAGCCTCCTCATTATTTATAATAAATTCGGTTAATAATTATTTTACTCTATTAAAAATTTTTTCTGTTCACACCGGCTGTTGCACCAGCCACCTCTTAAGCTAAAATTACCCTCCCCGAAATCATTGATATTCAACTATTTACAAAGAGGCGATTTTTCCTGTTCTTTTCTCTAAACAAAACTAAACCAAAATTATTAATTATCCAAACATTTTGACGAAAAAAGTGTAAAAAAAAGTTAATTTTATTATTTCTGATAACTACATCAATTTTTCTGTTTATTCTTTGCTCGCAATTTACTGGGCGTATCGCCGAGGTACTTACGACAGAAAAGACTCAGGTGACCGGCATTCGAAAAGCCAAAATGCTCGGCAATCTCGCCAATAGGCATCGTCGTGGTGCTGAGTGTGTGCAAAATCTCCTTGCTGCGATGCTCCTGCATCCACTCATAGGGCGTAATATTCTTGAAATGGCGACGGAACACCACATTGAAGGTCGAAATATCGTAGCCACACAGCGCGGCAAGCTCGTTTAGCGTCTTGGCCTTGGAGCGATTGTTCTGCACCAACGTCTTGAACGACAAATCGTTATCCATCACATTGTAGAACATCTTGAGCAGCGACTTGGGCGGATAGTAGAAGCGTAGGATAACAAACATCTGCTGGATTGAAGGATAATGCAGATGCTTGCACTCGATACCATCCTCCAAAAAACGTGACATCATATCCAAAAACTCGCGCATAGGCTCACAGAAGGCGATCGACGTAAACTCATAATTAACAGAGCCACCCAAACGGCGATAGAGCTGCGACAGCATACTCACATCACAGGCACCGCCCAACGACGAGAAGTAAGCCACAATGATGCGCGACGCACTTGTCGCCGAGATACGATAGTCATAATCCTTGTAACAGAGTACCATATTCTTCTCGCGTAGCGAAAAATCGTTACACTCCTCGGAGTTAATCTCCACACTACCATTCATCAAAAAGAGAATGTGATGGTTAGCACCCTGCTCGAGGACAAATTCCTCACCTATAGCCAAATGATAGATACTAAAGCCCGCGTCGGGATGTTGCAAAGCCATACACGATTTATGACAAGACAATTTCATATATTTTAGTTTTAGTTATTGTTTTACGTTGGTCGCACACAAAGCAAAAATCCTTGTTTTTGCAAATATATAATTTTGTATATGAAAAAACAAATAAAATTACACAAATTTAATTAAATTGTGATTTATAAAAATAATTATGGTTATATCATTTCTATGAAAAAACTATAGACAGAACGGTAAACTATATCGATTAACCATTGATTTTCAACAATATAACCGATTAAACAGACAATAGGACGACAATTTTATTTAACACACCACAAATAAAATAGAAATTTCAGCATAAAGAAATTAATATTTCGCGCAATGAAAGAAAAAAATTAAAATTATTCAACCCATCTCGGCTGCGTCTATAAGAGTATAATATAAATAAGGTATATAATCCGACATATCAACTTCCATTAAAACGGGCAGCAGCACCTCGTTTTTTCGCCGCAACCAACCGCTATGACACAAAAAAACGAGGGCGTTCAACTGATTGAACACCCTCGTAAAGTACATAAGCAAGGCTGACACCTAAAGCTGAAACAAGGCAGATGCCGAAAGAGCCTTGTTAGACGGATTCTCCTTAATTACAAGCTGTTACGCTACTAAACCCCTACTCATCACGCTTGGCACTACGCCACAACTGATCCAACTCCTCGGCCGTCATCTCGGTAAAGAGACGACCATCGGCCTCGGCCTCCATGTGGGTAAAGCGACGAATAAACTTCTTATTGCACTGCTCCAGAGCCATTTCGGGGTCGATACCATAAAGGCGGCACATATTCACCAGCGCGAAGAACAGATCGCCAATCTCCGACGCCATAGCCTCCTTATCCTTTTTCGCCATCTCGACCTCAATCTCGGCAACCTCCTCCTTGACCTTGTCCCAAACATCCTCTTTCTGCTCCCAATCGAAACCCGAATTGGCTGCCTTCTCGCCAATGCGGTAGGCCTTAACCATTGCCGGCAACGAGCGCGGAACACCGCCCAAGATACCACCGCCCTGACGCTTCTTCTTGCGCAGCTTGAGAGCCTCCCAATTTTTTGTAACCTCCTCGGGAGTGTCGGCGTGAATGTCGCTATAGACGTGGGGATGACGATAGATCAGTTTGTCGCACTCCTTGTGAGCCACCTCGCCAAAGTCGAAACGACCCTCTTCCTCGCCCAATTTCGAGTAGAACATAACGTGCAACAGCAAGTCGCCCAGCTCCTCCTCTATGCCCTCCATATTGCCGTCGGCAATGGCATCAACCAGCTCGTAGGTCTCCTCTATGGTGTTGTTACGCAGCGACTCGAAGGTCTGCTCACGATCCCACGGACACTTCTCACGAAGAGTGTCCATAACTTCCAACAGGCGCGCTGCGCCCTCCAATCTTTTATCTTGCATAATGGTTTTTGGTTTATCTTTGCAACAAAGTTAGGTTTTTCCTATGAAAATGTTAACTTTGGAGAGTGAAAATTAAGAAAAAAAGAGAAAATGGCTAAAATATTCCTTTCGATATTATCGCTGCTGATGCTCTCGACAGCATCGGCATCGGCTACCACACCCGACGGTGGCATCGTTCCCCGCCCGCGACACGCCGAGCTGAGGGACGGAGTATTTACTATACTAACAACAACCCAGATTACACACTACTCCGACCTCCGTCCCTCGGCGTGCTACTTGGCGGAATATCTTCCGTTGCAAGTTCGCCAATATAACGCCGACAGCAGGGGTGATATTGTGTTGAGGATAGATAAAAATTTAGAAAAAGAGGGATATATTTTGGACATCTCGCCCGAGGGAATAACTATCGACGGCGGCTCGGCCGGAGGTGTGCATAACGGCATTGTGACGTTGCTGCAACTTCTGCCCGCAAAGATTTACAGCGGCCGACAGCACCTGCCAATAAAAATCGCGTGCCGACGAATAGAGGATGCCCCACGCTACGCCTATCGCGGATTTATGCTCGACGTGGCGCGCACATGGATGGAGGCCGACGAGGTAAAACTCTTTATCGAGCGTCTCTCACACCATAAAATCAACAAGTTACATCTTCATCTTGCCGACGATGAGGCGTGGCGAATTGAGATTCTCACCCACCCCGAATTGGCCCAAAAGGGCGGATTCCGAGGCCCCGAGGAGGTTGTTGCAGCTCGCTATGGAGCCTTCGACCGCCGCTACGGAGGCTACTACACTCAAGACCAGATGCGCGAGATAATTAAGTTTGCTGCCGCACGCAACATCGAGATAATTCCCGAAATCGACCTGCCAGGCCATAGCCACACGCTGGCACGAGTCAGGCCGGAGATTTTGTGCCGTTACACGCCCGACACCAACGCCTCGCTGGGTTACGACACGCGCGACCTACTGTGCGTTTCGCGCGAGGAAAATTATGCTCTGTTAGAGGATGTTATTGCGGAGCTTGCCGCGCTGTTTCCATCGGAATATCTCCACATTGGAGGCGACGAAGTCATCACCTCGCAGTGGCAACGCTGCCCCGACTGCCAAGCCTTGATGCGTCGAAAAGGGATGTCAAAGCCGACCGAGTTGCAGCACTATTTCACCGCCCGCGTGAGTGCCATAGCGGCCCGCTACGGCAAGCGCGTAGGCGTGTGGAACGAGGCATCGGAGGGTAGCACGCTCTCAAAAGATGCGCTGGTCTATGGCTGGAAGGATGTTGCCACGTGCCGAAAAGCTGCGGCAAAGGGATTCGAGACGGTAGTGATGCCGGGCGCGTGGTTTTACTTCGATATGCGCCAGTCGGCCGACGAGGCGGGACACGACTGGGCGGCTATTTTCGATGTTAAAAAGCCACTATCGTTTTCACTTCAGGCTCAAGGCTTTACAGCAGAGGAGATGCAGAACGTCGCAGGTTTCGAGGGTGCATTTTTCAGCGAGGTTTATCTCTCGCACCGCGACTATGATTACAACTACATCTACCACTTGACCTACCCCCGTATCTGCGCCTTAAGTGAGGTTGCTTGGGCAGGAGGCGGCTCGTGGGAGGAGTTTTACTCGCGCCTGCGCGACAGCCACTACGGCAGAATGGAGGCCATGGGCATTGAGTTCAGATTGTTTCCGCCAAAAGTGAGCTACTCGGATGGGCAGCTCACGGCTTCGAGCAGCGATGGTGGCACGATATACTACACCATCGATGGCGAGAATCAGGGCGAACATCACATCTACACCTCGCCCATAAAAACCACCACTCCGGCACGTTACGCCTTCCACACTCGTCGCGGCCCTGCATTCAGCCCCGAGGCGGGAGTCAAGGAGCGATTCAGCCAGATAAGACCAAAATTCACACTCACCTCGTCGATGACCGAGAGCGAGCGATACAAGTTCAGCGGCGTGGAGAGTTACTCTCGCGTGGGCCGCACAACACGCGCCGGCAAACAGGGCGATTGGATTCTCTACACCTTCGACGAGGCGGTTAAGTGTCGCAGAATGCTGATTCGCACGGGCAACGTACAGACTCCGCGCTACCTGTTCGAGGCGGGATATTTAGAGGTGAGCCACGACGGCAAGAATTTCACTCGCGTGTGCGATTTGGACCACGGATGTGGCCTGATAGAGAATCCCACGCAGCCAATCAAGGCCGTGCGCGTGGTATGCACACAATCGGGCAACGGAGCACGTTTTGTGACCGTTCAATCTCCAAAAGTTTGGCCTATTTTGAAATAGTTGGCGCGATTGGGTTCTACCCCTCAAACTCCTGCTGCATAAACAGACGAGGGAGGTTGCAGCCAATGTAGTTACCTACAATGGCCCAGAACCAAGCACCGAGAAGTGCAATCTCGAATTTACCCAAAAGCAGTGCCGCAGCGTAGTAGAATGCGTCGGCCACGCAGTGCGGCAATCCGCATAGAATAAATACCGGAACACCAAACAACAGCGGCAGGAAATGCTTGCGACGCGCTCCATACACAGCCAGCGTCATAATCATTCCCGTTCCGGCCGACGTTACCAGAAGTCCGTGCCACGAAGCAGCCATGCGGGCCGAGAGAATTGTGTCGAGATTACTCAGCAGAGCCTCCGACGCACAATAAGTAGCAATAAAAGCGGCAATCAGACATCCGACGGCATTACCTGCGAGCATTAAGATGAGTCGTGGCAACTCTTTTACGGGAAGGAATCCCGCCTTACCGGTGTAGAGTTGTGCACCGCACATCACCACACATAACAGGCCAAATGCAAAGAGTACCGCTCCGGCGAGGCCACCAACTCTTAAATATACTAATCCGGCAATACCAATCAGCAGACCGGCATATACCGACATCGACAAAAATTGCTTCATTGTTTAAGTCTGTGTTATTCAAAATCAGACAAAGATAGTGATATTAACCGAATAATTCACATTTGCTGCATTATTCGTCTCTACCCCCCCCAACAAATGGCAGTCGCTGAGGCTGGCACTATAACGCCACACTCTCCTTGAGCCACGCCTCGATGCCCCTGACGGTTGAATTCTTCTTTATCACGCGATGCTCTCTATCGAGCAGGTAGAGAGCCGGAATAGTCGCTGTGTCGTAGGCCTGATCGGTGCGAATCAAACCCTTATCGTCGAAGGCGTTAATCCACTTTTGAGGTACCGACGAGGCCATCCACTCCTCGCGGTTGTCCGACACGCAGACGTAGAGTATCGTCAAACGTTCCTCGTCGATAAGAGCGTTGAGCAGGGGCGAGAGGTGCATAGCGCGCTTCACATCGTTGCAATCGCCGCACTGCGGATCGCTCAGGCATAGAATCGTATAGTCGCTCTCGATTTTATGCAGCTGCTGCCGGCGGCCATCGGCGGTAATGAGTTTGAGGTTTGTCGCGACCTTGCCCACGCGATTTTTCATTGCCGTTGAGAGCTGATAACGGAAATACTCCTTCTCGATATCGGGCAGGTAATCCGACTGCAGAACAGCCTGCAAAACAAATATATACAACTCCTCGTCGTACATTGGCGAGAAGGGGCTGAACAGATAACGCTCGGCAACGTCCAGCATCGCATCATACATCTCGTCGCTACACTCCATACGACGCAGAAAATTATCGAACGCCGCCTGATGGGTGGTCACAACAGGCATAATACTCAGGAAGTTGGCGAACGACAGCTCCACCACATCGCGCTTGCCTATAAGTGTCGTATCGTCGGCAGGAAAATTGTCCCAGAAGTGTAACGCAAGGTAATTTGCGCGCTCTTCAGGGGTTGTAAGCGACGCAGGGATCGCCGGCAGGGGGAATGGATTCTGCTGCGCCACGGCGGAGGTGGCACACACTATCGTAAGCAAAAGTATTGCAATAAATCGTCTCATCGTTCGTTAAATTTGTGAATCGTTAAAACAAAATTACGAAAAATAATAGTTATATCGCATCAAAAAAGCGCGATAAAGATTGAATATTCTCGCAAATATATCTAAATTTGTGGGAATATATCCCCCGCCCGCCGCAAAAAAAACGGAGCGCAAAGCCGGACGCAACCCCTCTGTTCGGCAAGCGAAGAAAACACTCTTCGGCAAGCGATGCAGCAATGACAAGCGAGGCAACGAAAGGGGCTGCTAAAGGATAGAAAAAGAGTAAAAAAATTAACAAAAATATTTGATATATGGCTTATATTAAGGAAGTTAGAGGACATACACCCTCGATTGGAGAGAATACATTTTTGGCAGAGACTGCCGTTATTTTGGGCGACGTTACCATCGGTAAGGATTGCTCGATTTGGTTTGGCGCAGTGTTGCGTGGCGATGTAAACACCATCACCATCGGCGACCGCACCAACATTCAGGATGGAGCCGTTATCCACACCCTCTACGACAAATCGCCCAAGCCCTCGCAGACCCACATCGGCAGCGACGTGTCGGTAGGTCACAACGCAACAATCCACGGTGCAACAATCGGCGACAGCGTGCTGATTGGTATGGGTGCAACGGTTTTGGATAACGCCGTAGTTCCCGAGGGCTGCATCATCGCCGCCAACGCCCTCGTCTTGTCGGGAGCGCAGCTTGAGCCTAACTCGGTATATGCCGGTGTGCCAGCCAAGAAGGTTAAGGAGATCACCCCCGAGCAGCGCGAGCATATCGTAAAGCGTACGGCACGCGACTACCAGCTCTACGCCTCGTGGTATAAGGAGGAGTAGCGAGCTTTTGGCCTCGTGGAGAAAATCAGCGACGCAAAAATCTACGCCAACAATCAGCCTAACGACCGCCAACTGCCCAACAAGCGGAGGATAAAACGCTTAACAACAGGCGCAAATGAAGATATTAAAACGTCCACATTCGACCGTCGTCGTCAACCTGCTCATAGCAGTGGTTTTGACGCTGACGGTAAACTTCTCGTACCTGCTATCACTTATGGTCGAGAAGCGCGAAAGTTCTGCCCACAGGCAGGAGCAACGTATCCAGAAACCCGAACACGAAGGCATACTACGCCTCTCGGACGACGGTTATGGCTATGTTATGTGCCGTAGGTCGCTGGCACCCGAATTTCCCGACTCGGTCGAGCAATACAAGATTTTTGTCAGCAACCGCAAGGCTCGTTGGTATAACCTCAAGGATGGCGACACGCTGCGCTGTACGGCATTCCCGCCCCACGGCAAGGCCAACCGCTCGATTGACGAGATTATAACACAAAACGGCAACGCTCCCGCTCCGGTGGTTTACGATCGCCCCTCGCGCGAGCAGGATATGGCTGTGCAGCTGATCTACTACTTCCTGCTGACGTTCCTGCTGATGACGGTGATGACGTCGCGTCTGGATAGACAAAATATTACGACGCGCAACTATTTGCAGCGATGTATAGTAGTTATCGTGCTCACCTTCGCCTGCTACTTCTTCGCACCCTACATAAATTGGCATTCGGGCAAGATTATGCTTATCTTCCAAAATCCTACAACGCCTCTTGACTGGATGGTGGTGCTGAAGTGTACGATTGTACTTATGGTAGCTATTTTCTATGGCCGAATCTACGGACTTATCTTACAGCGTCAGCAAATTATGCTCGAGATTGAGCATCTGCGCAGCGAAAATCTGCAATCGCGCTACAATATGCTGGTAGGTCAGGTCAACCCCCACTTCTTCTTCAACTCGCTCAACTCACTCTCGATGCTCATACGTGAGGGTAAGAGCGACAAGTCACTCGACTACATCGACCAGCTGTCGTACACCTTCCGCTACATACTTCAGAATGGACAGAATACCACCACGACACTTGCCGAGGAGATGGAGTTTGCCCGCGCCTACGGCGAGCTGTTTAAGGTGCGTTATGCCGATAAGCTCTTTATCGACATCTCAATCGACAAGGCATATAACAGCTACACGCTGCCCGCCCTCTCGCTGCAGCCGCTAATTGGTAATGCAGTGAAACACAACACCATTACGCGCAAGCAACCCTTCACCATATCGATCCGCACCGAGGGCGATATGCTCGTTGTGAGCAACCGCAAGGCCCCAAAATTAGAGCCCGAGCCTTCGACAGGTATCGGTCTGAAGAATTTGAGCAGTCGCTGGCAACTTATCACGGGTAAGGATATCGAGATTTGCGAGAACGACGAGGAGTTCACAGTTCGTATGCCACTTCAAAAACCATAGTTATGCCCACAAAGATTCTTATTATAGAGGATGAAACGGCTGCGGCCGTCAACCTGCAAGCCATCCTGCGCGAAGTGGCTCCCAACCACGACGTTCTGGCCGTTTTGGAGAGCATCGAGGAGAGTGTCGAGTACCTCAGCGATGAGCAACAACAGCGTCCCGACCTGATATTTATGGATATCCATCTGGCTGACGGTGAGTCTTTTCACATTTTCGACAAGGTAGAGGTCGAGCAGCCCATCATATTCATCACGGCCTACGACGAATATGCCCTGCGCGCCTTCAAGGTCAACAGCATCGACTACCTGCTCAAGCCCATCAACAAGGAGGATCTGCGCCGCGCATTAGACAAGTTTGCACGCCTGACTGGCATCGAGCGCAACAACTACCAACAGCGCGTAAACTCCATGCTGTCGCAGCAGGCCGAGGCAGAAATCCCCGCCCCCACCGAGGAGCAACCCACCGAGCGTGTATTTTTGGTACACTACAAAGATAAAATCATCCCGCTCAACATCGACGATGTAGCCTACTTCTATACCTCGAACGAGCGCGTAACGGCAACCACCTACTCGGGAGAGCGTTACACCATCGACCGCACACTCGAGATGCTGCAAGCCTCGCTGCCGGGTAACGAGTTTTTCCGCGCCAATCGCCAATTCATCACCGCTCGCAAGGCCGTAAAGGATATTGCTGTCTGGTTTGGCAGTCGTCTCGCGCTAAATCTTACTATCGATACACCCGAGAAAATTATCATCAGCAAGGCCCGCGTACCCGAGTTCAAACAGTGGCTCACGTCGTTTCACCCCTAAATTTGGTCATTTCACCCGTTTTTAGACCAAAAAGTATTGTTTTAAGGCGAGTTTTATTTATATTTGTAACAGAAAAATAGTCCTCTTTTAGAGAAAACCAAAATTAATGCGACAGAAGAACGGAGTATTTAGTTAAATTTTTGATTTTGACATTTATCTCGATAACAATACATTAGGTTGCTATCGAGCCATAATAAAGAGATATTCAACAGCTCTCAATATAAGAAGTAGTTGAAGCAGAGGTAACAACAATAGAATCGCGCCAAAGGTAATGGCTTTTGGGGCAGGCTCACCTCCAAAGGGTGCAATCCGGAGGGGGGGGGTAAGCGACCGAGGTGGTTACGACCGAGCAGATTTGAAGGTTGCGGCTTCAGCAAAGAAATGGGGTTCTAATCAGTCCTATCTTCCGCAGAATCCCATAATCCATTCAGGGCAGTAATGGAAATTAGGTTGTTTTTCGGAGGGGTGCCAGTCGTCAGTTGGCACCCCGATTTTGTCGTTTCACCCGCACACGCGCGTAAAGCTGAAAATAAAATAGTATATTTGCGCGTTCAAAAAACAGAACATTGCAACATAAATAGGAAAATAAACTAAATAGATATGAAAAAATTATTTATCACAACGCTCCTGCTCTGCTTTAGCATGGCAGCTATGGCGCAGAGCGGAAAGGTTGTAATTACGGTAGTCGATGCCCAGAGCAAGCAGGGCGTGGCAGGTGCTATTGTCGATATAGCACCCGTCGATAAGCCCGAAAAGGCCAAGCAGTATATCTCGGCCTACGCAGGTAAGACTTCGCTCCCGACGATGCAGTATGGCGAGTATGATGTTACGGTATCGTTCCTCGGCTACGAGACAAAGAACGAAAAGGTAGCAATCACAGCTGCCAACCGCGAGAAGATTACAATCGAGATAAGCGAGGAGTCAACTCGCATCGAGACTGTCGTAATGGAGGTGCAGGCCATCCGCGCATCTACCAAGGGCGACACGGTGAGCTACAACGCCGGAGCCTTCAAGGTGGCAAACGATGCCGACGTCGAGGGTCTGTTGAAGAAGATGCCGGGTATTACGGTTTCGAACGGCTCGGTCGAAGCACAGGGTGAGACGGTAAAGAAGATTTTTGTCGATGG
>JAGBIR010000065.1 GCA_017934845.1 Alistipes sp.
AAAAATGGTTATGATATGCTGATGAACTATTACCGACAATGGATGTATGTTGAATAGAAATTAGAAAAATAGGTCAGGTATGAAAAAATTATTAATGGCTATTGCTGCGATTTTTATATTAAACAACATCCCTGCTTTTGGGCAGGAGATAGAGATACGAGGGCATGTTATAGAAAGCGGGACATCAAACTATATGTATGATGTTTCAGTTATAGCTATTTCTTACTCAAATCCAAATACCGTGATAAATGGAACCAAAACAGATGAAAATGGTACTTTCTATATGAAAATATCCAAACAAGAGTATAAATTAAAAGTATTATATGTTGGCTTTAAGCCAGTAATATTCCCTGATGTATCTGTTGGGGAAACATGTTTTAATGACAATTTGACAAGGGATATTTTTCTCGAGAGAGGAGATATTGCAACTGCTGTAAGTTGGGCTGAATATAATATGTATCGAGCAATATGTGAACAATTTGATTTTGAAAACGATAATTTTGAGACGTTTTAAAATCTAACAATCTTCAAAGCATGATAAATGGTGGCTGTAATTTTAATAATTTTGTAAGCAGCAGTGGAGGACTCGCTTTTTAGGGAAAAAACAACCGCGCAGTTGAAAATGAGTCTATTAATCGATAAATAACAGCTCTGCCACGTCGATGGCGGGGCTGTTTTTCTATGTGACGCAGGCTGGTAATCTTTTTTTTGCACATCTTTCGGATTTTTGTTATCTTTGCGCTGTTATGAGTGAATTTATCGTTTCGGCAAGAAAATACCGCCCTGCGACCTTTGCGTCGGTGGTGGGCCAGCAGAGTATCACCTCGACGCTGAAGAATGCTATCGAGCGTGGTCAGTTGGCGCACGCTTATCTGTTCTGCGGACCTCGCGGAGTGGGTAAAACCACTTGTGCACGTATCTTCGCCAAGGCTATCAACTGCCTTAACCCACGCGGCTCGGAGGCTTGCAACGAGTGCGAGTCGTGCCGCGCCTTCAACGAGGGCCGCTCGATGAATATTCACGAGCTGGATGCTGCGTCGAACAACTCGGTTGACGATATCCGTTCGCTTATCGAGCAGGTGCGCATTATGCCCCAGATTGGTAAATATTCACTCTTTATCATCGACGAGGTTCATATGCTGTCGTCGCAGGCCTTCAACGCTTTTCTGAAGACTCTGGAGGAGCCACCCAAGCACGCTGTGTTTATTCTGGCGACTACCGAGAAGCATAAGATTATACCTACCATCCTCTCGCGCTGTCAGGTTTACGACTTCAACCGCATTAGGGTTGAGGATTCGGTGGGTTACCTGAAATATATTGCCGAGCAGGAGGGTGTGAAGTTTGACGAGGAGTCGCTGAACCTTATCGCCCAGAAGGCCGATGGAGGTATGCGCGATGCGTTGTCGATGTTCGATAAGGCCGTGTCGTTCTGTAATGCAGACCTTCGTTACAAGGAGGTGGCGCAGACACTCAATGTGCTGGATTACGATACCTATTTCAGCATCACCGAACAACTCTTGGCGGGTGATTATATCTCGGCCCTGCTACGCTTCGACGAAGTGCTGTCGAATGGTTTCTCGGGTCAGACCTTTATGGCGGGCCTGAACAACCATATGCGTGATTTGTTGCTGGCCAAAGGCCCCGCCATAAAGCTTATCGAGCTTACGGGTACGCTTCTTGAACGCTACCGTCGTCAGGCCGAGCAGTGCGATGTGGAGTTCCTGTTTGGTGCTATATCGATGCTGACCGAGGCGGATGGTCGAATAAAACAGTCGTCGAATCAGAGATTATTGGTTGAACTGAGCCTGATGAAGATTGCGGGCTTGGGCAAAAAAAAAAATAGTGGCGAAGCCATAGAGGCGGAGTATCCTCTGCCCGAACTCCCTCAAGGTGTAATTGTACCGGCAGGAGGTGGAGTCGCGCCCTCGCAGCAAGGCTCTGCCGCTGGTGGTGTAGCTCCAAGTGTAGCCAAAGAGGCGACTGCGGTGCAAACGACAACACAAGCTGCAAGTCAAGAGCAGCAGGAGGGTGTCGCTGTGCAGCGTGAGCCGGTCGTTGCGGTGACTCAGCCGAGTGCGGAGCAGAGTGAGCAGCAAAGCGCGTCGGGTGTAGCGAGTGCGGAGAGAGGTGCATCAGACGCGGGGAATAGTGCATCGAGTGAGGGTGCGCAGAGTGCCGAAAGTGGTGCGCGCCCAGCGGTTACACGTCGCCGAGCAGTAGGTTCGGGTCTTTCGATATCGTCGATGATGCAGGGCGAGGTGAGTGCGACGACCGAGGAGGAGCCGTCGGTGCCATCGGTATCGGAGGTGCAGTATGATGCTTCGAGCGAGGAGAAGATTATGGCGGTGCGCGATCGGGTTGTGGCTGCTATTTTGGAGGAGCGTCCTCGTTTTGTAGTGGCTTTCGAGCAGATGCAGGTTGAGGGTCATACGATAAAGGTTGAGGTGCCGTCGCAGACCTTGTATGAGGAGATTATGCGCTCGCAGACCGAGCTTTTGCTTATGGTGGCACGCCTTGCGGGCATCAACGGTACGCTCGATTTGCAGGTTTCGATAAACGAGCAGATTAAGGCCTCGCGCCCAATCAAGCTGGAGGATCGCATTAAGTTTATGAGCGAAAAGAATCCTCATCTGTTGGAACTTAAACACGCGCTCGATTTGGAGTACGAGTAGAGGTGCGGGAGCGTAGGCGAAGAGAAGAAATATAAACTGAAAACATATAAAAAATGGCAAACAAGAATTTTGTAGAGGAATTGGAGTGGCGTGGTATGATTCATACCATTATGCCCGGTGCCAAGGAGCAGTTGGAGAAGGAGATGACAACGGCTTATTTGGGTATTGACCCTACGGCCGACTCGTTGCATATCGGTCACTTGGTAGGTGTTATGATTTTGAAGCACTTCCAGATGTGTGGTCACCGCCCCGTAGCGTTGATTGGTGGCGCAACAGGTATGATTGGCGATCCGAGTGGTAAGTCACAGGAGCGTAACCTGTTGGATGAGGCTACTTTGCGTCACAATCAGGAGGCTATCAAGGCGCAGCTGGCAAAGTTGCTCGACTTTGAGTCGGAGGCCGAGAATAAGGCTCTGTTGGTAAATAACTACGACTGGATGAAGGAGTTCTCGTTCTTGGACTTCGCGCGTGACATCGGTAAGTGCATTACGGTAAACTATATGATGGCGAAGGATTCTGTTAAGAAGCGTTTTAATGGCGAGGGCGACGGTATGTCATTCACCGAGTTTACCTATCAGTTGTTGCAGGGTTACGACTTCTTGCACCTTTATCAGACTTTGAATTGCAAGGTGCAGTTGGGCGGTGCCGACCAGTGGGGTAACATCACAACAGGTACGGAGCTTATTCGCCGTAAGCTCGGCTCGGAGAATGAGGCGTTTGCTATCACTTGCCCGCTTATTACAAAGGCCGATGGAACGAAGTTCGGTAAGACCGAGAGCGGTAACGTATGGCTCTCGCCGGCATACACTTCGCCTTATAAGTTCTATCAGTTCTGGTTGAACGTGAGCGACGAGGATGCAAAGCGTTATATCAAGATATTCACTCTGCTGGACAAGGCTACTATCGACGCTCTTATCGAGGAGCACGATACAGCTCCCCATTTGCGTGTGTTGCAGAAGCGTCTGGCCGAGGAGATTACTACAATGATTCACTCACGCGAGGAGTACGAGAAGGCTGTCGAGGCTTCGCTGATTCTGTTTGGTGGTGCAACGTCGGAGGCTTTGCGTAAGTTGGACGAGCAGACACTGTTGCAGGTGTTTGAGGGTGTGCCACAGTTTACCATCAAGCGCGAGCAGTTGGGCTGTACGTTTGTTGACCTGTGTGCCGACCTTACAAAGGTATTCCCATCGAAGGGCGAGTGCCGTAAGATGACACAAGCGGGTGGCGTGTCACTCAACAAGGAGAAGGTTGCAGATCCTATGCGCGAGGTTTCCGCTGCTGACCTTATCGCCGGCAAGTATATGATTGCCCAGAAGGGTAAGAAGAACTATTTCCTTATCATTGTCGAGTAATATTTACAAGATTAAAACCGATAAAACCCCAAAAGATGCTCTATACGATTTGCTTGCAGGATATGGAGTTTAAGGCCTACCACGGCTGCTACGATCTGGAGCAGAGGGTGGGTAACCGCTTCAATGTCGGATTGGTAATTACGGCCCACTTGGGCGAGGTTGCCGAGAAGGATGCTGTTGAGCTGGCGGTGAACTATCTTACGGTTTACGAGGTTGTGCGCTCTCAGATGGCAATCACGCAACGTACCATCGAGCGCGTGGCCCAAAATATCATTACGGCCGTCAAGGAGCGTTTCCCGCAAGTTGTCGAGCTAGAGTGTACGGTGGCAAAGCTGGCCCCGCCACTCGGTGGTAAAATCGGCCGCGTAAGCGTCACGCTGAAGGGGTAGGAGGATAATATTATAGCGTAAAACAAGGCAGGTGCAGACTAAAACTGCACCTGTTTCGTTTGTATTTACCGAGAATATTTATGCAGTTATGCACGAAAATGTACATCAAAGGATAATTTATTCTACTTTTGTGTATATTTGTGATATTGATTAGGTAATTCCATAAAACAATGAGTCAGGAACAAAGAGCCTCGTTTGGAGGCAAGTTGAGTGCAATCTTGGTGGCGGCAGGTAGTGCCATCGGTTTGGGTAGTATTTGGCGATTCCCCTATGTGGCAGGAGAGAATGGCGGAGCAGCTTTTTTGCTACTCTATTTGCTATGTGTCTTTATTGTGGGTATTCCCGTAATGTTGGCAGAGTTCTCTATTGGCCGTAAATCGCAGCGAAGTTCCGTAGGTGCGGTGCGAGTGCTGTCGCCAAAGTGGAGCTGGATGGGCTACTTCGGAGTGGCTGGTGCGCTGCTTATTTCGGGCTTTTACTATATTGTGTCGGGTTGGTCGTTGGAGTATATTATTACCTCACTTACAGGGTCGCTGTACTCGTCACCCGATTCGTTTGCCGAGCAATTTGCTGCTTTTCAAGACTCTCCACGTCAGATTGTGTATATGATTCTGTTTGTGCTTATGACACATTGGATCATCGCCCGCGGTGTGGAGAAGGGTATTGAGGCTGCTTCGAAGGTTATGATGCCACTGTTGTTCATCATCCTTATCGTAATGGCGGTGCGAGTGGCATTTATGCCGGGTGCAATCGAGGGCTATCGTTTCTTCCTGACGCCCGATTTTAGTGCTATATTCAATTCACAAACCATTCTTTTGGCGGTAGGTCAGGCCTTCTTCTCGCTCTCGCTGGGTATGGGTTGTATGGTGGTTTATGCCTCGTATTTCAAACCATCGAACAACTTGACGGGTACGGCTATGAGTGTGTCGCTGATGACTCTATTGGTTGCCGTGCTGGCCGGTCTGGTTATCTTCCCCGCGGTGTTTAGTGCCGGCATGGAGCCTACCGAGGGCCCATCGCTGATTTTTATCACGCTGCCCGAGATATTCAAGGATATGCCATTTGCGTCGTTGTGGTCGTTTATCTTCTTCGTCTTGCTGGCTTTGGCGGCGTTGTCTTCAACGATTTCGTTCCACGAGGTGCTTACGACCTATTGTACCGAGGAACTTAAGCTAAAGCGTCGTACGGCGGTCTATATGACCTCGTTTGTGTCGGCGGCGTTGTGCTTGATTGCCATCGTCTTTAAGTTCGATATCGACATTGCGGGCTGGCATCTGAAGGATATATCGTTCTTCGATATTTTCGATTATACTACAGCGAATATCATCCTGCCGCTGGGCGGTTTATGCAGTTGTATCTTTACGGCGTGGTATCTTAAACCGTCGTTCCTGCGCGGTGAGGTTACCAACTATGGCGAGTTTAAGGGCAGAGCATTTCCCGTGTTGCTCTTCTTGCTTAAGTTCGTGTCGCCGCTGTTGATTGTATATATTATGCTGGCGAATTTGGGAATTATATAGTCGAGAATCTGTATAAATTCAGATACAAGGAGAGGGTGTTCCAAACTTATGGGACACCCTCTTCGCTTTGGGTTATGAAAAAACTATTCGGCTGTTGCCAATGGTGATGGGGTAGAGTAGGTGCGTGCGGCCATCTCCTTATCGAGCATATAAAGACCGAACTTATTACCCTCTACCATATTGAGTTGGTCGATGATGTCGCGCGCCGACTCCTCCTCCTCGACCTGCTCGTCGATAAACCAATCGAGCATATTTTTTGTTGCGTGATCCTTCTCCTCGATGGCAAGGTTGTAGAGGTCGTTAATGAGCGACGTAACCTTCCTTTCGTGGGTGAGTGTCTGCTCGAACATAGCCAGAGCCGTATCCCACTCGGTGTCAACCTCGGCAATGGGTGCCAGTGTGACGCGTCCACCGCGAGAGTGAATATAGTTGATAAAAATCTGTGCGTGGTCCTGCTCCTCCTTGAACTGGATAGCAAACCAGTTTGCTATGCCTTTGAGTCCCTTGTCGGTGGCAGCCATCGACATTGAAAGATAGAGGTATGCCGACCATAACTCGGCGTTGATCTGCGCATTTAGCGCGTTCTGCATTCTTACGCTTAACATAGTTTTCAAGTTTTAAGGAGTTTATGTCTGTTATTTCCTATTACAAAATTAGGGCAAACGAGTGGCGATGTCAAGCATTTTCGATTATAAATTTTTATGGAGCTATATGTAAAATTTATAGCGACTGCCCATTTTACCCTCTATTTTCCCTTGTCGAGAGCGAGTATTTCCCTAATTTTTTGTAAATTTGCAAAGATTTTGAGCAAGAAAAACCAAAAACTATAAAAACAAATAAAACAAAACATTAGTATGGCTGACTTTATCTATCAGGAACCCTATCCTATCGAGAAGGATACTACCGAGTATGAGCTTCTCACAACCGATTACGTAAAGGTCGTAGAGTGCGACGGACGTAAGATTCTGAAGGTGGACCCCAAGGGTCTGGAATTGCTCTCAAAGCGCGCTTATAGCGATGTGTCGTTCTATTTGCGTCCTTCGCATTTGGCAAAGCTGGCCTCTATTCTGGAGGATGAGGAGGCTTCGGATAATGATAAGTTCGTAGCTTACACAATGCTTATGAATCAGGCTGTAGCTGCCGAGGGTGAGTTGCCTACTTGTCAGGATACAGGTACTGCAATCTGTATCGGCCATAAGGGCGAGGATGTCTATACAGGTGCCGACGATGCCGAGTGTATTGCTCGCGGTGTGTACGAGACCTATAAGGAGCGCAATTTGCGTTATTCGCAGGTTGTACCTTTTACAATGACCGACGAGAAGAATTCGGGTACAAACCTCCCCGCTCAGATCGATATCTATGCTGGTCACCCCGGCTCAATGGAGTATGAGTTCTTGTTCATCACAAAGGGTGGTGGCTCGGCAAATAAGACCTTCCTCTATCAGCAGACAAAGGCTCTGTTGAACGAGAAGTCGCTCGTTGCTTTCTTTAAGGAGCATTTGAAGGATTTGGGTACTTCAGCTTGTCCTCCCTATCACTTGGCAGTCTGCATCGGTGGTACATCGGCCGAGATGTGTTTGTCAACAGTGAAGAAGGCTTCGGCAGGCTACCTCGACCATCTGCCCACATCGGGCAATGAGGGTGGTCGCTGCTTCCGCGATTTGGAGTGGGAGGAGAAGATTACCAAGATGTGTCAGGAGATGGGTATGGGTGCCCAGTTCGGTGGTAAGTACTATGTTCACGATGTTCGCGTAATCCGCGCACCTCGTCACGCAGCAAGCTGCCCCGTAGCTATCGGCGTAAGCTGCTCGGCCGACCGTAATATCAAGGCGAAGATCACTCCCGAGGGTATCTTCGTAGAGAAGTTGGAGAAGAATCCTGCACGCTTCCTGCCTGCCGAGGCTCCCGCAATGAGCCCCGCTATCGACATCGATTTGGATGAGGGTATGGATAAGGTACGCGAGATTTTGACCAAGTATCCTATTAAGACTCGTTTGAATTTGAAGGGTACTTTGATCGTAGCTCGCGATATCGCTCACGCACGCATCAAGCAGATGTTGGACGAGGGTAAGCCTATGCCCGAGTATTTCAAGAAGCACCCCGTATATTACGCAGGCCCTGCAAAGACTCCCGAGGGTATGGCTTCAGGCTCATTTGGCCCTACAACAGCTGGTCGTATGGATCCCTATGTTGATCTGTTCCAGAAGGCCGGTGGTTCGATGGTTATGGTAGCGAAGGGTAACCGCTCGCAGGCTGTAACCGACGCTTGTAAGGCTAACGGAGGTTTCTACCTCGGCTCAATCGGTGGCCCGGCTGCCGTTTTGGCAAAGAACTCAATCAAGAGTGTTGAGGTTGTTGACTTCCCCGAACTCGGTATGGAGGCCGTGCGTAAGATCTATGTCGAGAACTTCCCTGCCTTTATCATCGTCGATGACAAGGGTAACGACTTCTTCGCACCGTTTGCACACTAATATTTTTCGATATTGACATTTTGCACCTCCTCAAGTGGGGTGCAAAATGTTGTTTTACAACTACCCATTTGCGGTAAAATTTTTATGTGGACGAAATAAAACTATCTCCGCTTGCGTTTTATTAGGTAATCTGTCGGCCTACGGCAGATGTTTAGCAAAACGAATATGACAAAGATTAAAGGATTTTTATTGCGAACACTCTTTACGTTGGCGGCACTCTTTTCGCTCTTGGTGGCGCGTGCCGATGGCAATATTACGTTCGAGGTTAATACCCCGCTGATTGTTGCTGCTGGCGAGATGTTCCGTGTGGAGTTTATTCTTGAGAATGGCCGACCCGAGAAGGAGTCCTTTGTGGCTCCCGACTTTGCCGGCTTGGAGGTCTTGGCGGGCCCTACGGTGGCGACAGGCTCTTCGTTCCAGATGATTAATGGCGTTAGCTCCAGCACTACGACCTATACAATCACCTATGTGGTTGTGGCCAATGAGCCGGGTAATCTTACTATCGGCTCGGCAAAGGCTACGGTTAAGGGGACGACCTACCATACGAAGGCTACCCCCATCGAGGTTGTGGCTCAGAATAGCAACCGTCAGGAGGAGGCTGCTGTCGAGCAGGGCAATGCCGTGCAGAATCAGGTGGCACGCGACGATATATTGCTTAGACTGAACCTTTCGCGTTCGACGGTATATCAGGGCGAACCTATCCGCGCATCGCTTACGCTCTATACGCGAGCCCGCATTGCCGGTATTGAGGATGTTAAACTCCCGTCGTTCAACGGCTTCTGGTCGCAGGAGTTGCCTACCGACGATTATCAGCCCCAGCGCGAGACGGTCGATGGCAAGGTTTACGATTCACGCATCATCAAGGAGTATCTGCTCTATCCCCAGCAGGCGGGAACGCTTACAATCGAGCCTACGGAGATGACTGCCGTGGCGCAGGTCGTAATGCAGAGCCGTCGCAATTTCGATCCCTTCTTTGGTAGTGGCTCTGAGGTCTATAACGTGCCTCGCCGACTCTCGACAGGTGCTATCCGTGTCGCTGTTAAGGCTTTGCCGTCAGGAGCACCCGCATCGTTTAGCGGTGCTGTCGGCTCGTTTACTATGGATGCTACGATGCCTCCCGCATCACTCAAGGCAAACTCGGCCGCAACGCTTAAGTTGAGGATTGCGGGTACGGGAAATCTTACATTTTTGGAGGCTCCAAAGTTGGATTTGCCGTCGTCGTTCGAGCTTTATAACGTGCGTTCAACCGAGTCGATTCGCTCTTCAGCAGCAGGTACTTCGGGTTATCGCGATTTTGAATATCCCTTTATTGCGCGTGCCGAGGGTGAGTATGATATTCCGGCAGTGGCGTTTACCTATTTCAGCCCCGAGGCGGGCGAGTATGTGACGCTGAACTCTGCGCCAATTCATATCGATGTTGAGCCCGATGGTACGGCCGGTGCAGCGGCTCCGGTGCAGGTTCTGCCCGGTGCATCGAAGGAGGGTGTGCGTCAGTTGGGTAGCGATATCCGCTATATCAAACTTGGC
Source organism: Alistipes sp. (assembly GCA_017934845.1). Lineage (GTDB taxonomy): Bacteria > Bacteroidota > Bacteroidia > Bacteroidales > Rikenellaceae > Alistipes. The sequence continues at coordinate 9,929 of JAGBIR010000065.1, forward strand.
GACCCGGCATTACGTTCATCAGCTACGCCATTGATGTTCAGCACAATGTATTATGCATTGCTGACGCTTATCGTGGTGGCGTTTATAATCGCTTACTTTGTGTTGCGCCGCATGATACGCGATAAACGCAACGTAGTTCTGGTGCGTAATCGTCGAGCCAATAAGGTTGCTGTTCAGCGATTCCGCGCAGCCGAGAAGTTTATCAAGGAGGGCAATCGTCACGCCTTCTTCGAGGAGATGTTGCGTGCTTTGTGGGGTTATATGAGCGATAAACTCAACATCCCCGTTTCAGACCTTACGAAGGAGAATATCCGTCAGGAGTTGCAGCGTCGTGGCGTCAATGCGGCCGAGGCACAGCACTTTACCGACATTATCTCGCAGTGCGACGAGGCGCAGTATTCGCCCGTTGAGTCGGTGCAGATGGATCAGGTCTATGCCGAGGGTGTGAACGTAATTTCGCATATTGAATCAGTCATCAAACGATAAGAGATATGAAACGATATATAATTTTGATTCTGTCGCTGTTGTACATATCGTATTCCTATGCGCAGGAGGCGGAGCAGGCGGTGGAGAGTGCAGAGCAGGCGGCCTCTACTGTCGAGCAGAGCGTTGCACAACCTATGGCTGCGACTCCTACACAAATGTGGGAGCAGGCAAATGCTGCCTACAACAGTGGTGATTACTCATCGGCTTTGAAACTATATGAGGCTATTCAGACCGAGGGTTTGCACTCTGCTGCGTTGTATTACAATATGGCAAACGCCTATTTCAAGATGGACGAGCTGGCAGAGTCTATCCTCTACTACAATCGCGCCCTGCGCCTTGCACCTGCCGATGAGGATATCCGCCATAACTTGGAGTATGCCGAATCGATGACCAAAGATAGCATCGAGAAGATTCCCGAATTTATCCTTACGACGTGGGTGCGTGCCGTTCGTGGTGCGTTTAGCTCTACGGCGTGGAGCGTGTTGTCGCTTGTGCTGCTGGCTACGTCACTTGCAATGATGCTCGTCTATTTGTTGGCACAGCGTCTGTCGTTGCGTAAGGTGGGCTTCTATGTGATGATGGTTGCGGGCGTGCTGTTTATCTTGACAACTATTTTTGCTTGGGGCGAGGGCCGTATGGATGTCGAGCATCGTGAGGCTGTTGTTATGAACTCGGCTGTATCAATAAAGAGCTCGCCCGATAGAGCCGCCACCGAGCTTTTCGTGCTTCACGAGGGTACAAAACTCGTCATAGGTGCTACCATCGACGGCTGGGCCGAGGTGCGTATTGCCGATGGCCGTAAGGGCTGGATCGAGGAGAGCCGCATCGAGCGAATTTAATTTTAATACCTCCCAAACAATGTCGAAACTATTGCAAGAGGCTGTTGCGGAGTTTGCCAAATTGCCGGGCATAGGTCGTCGTACGGCCCTGCGCTTGGCGATGCATCTGTTGAAGATGGATGAGTCGGCCGTAGAGCAGATGACCTCGTCGATTGCCCGCTTCCGCCGCGATATACGCCATTGCGAGTTGTGTAACAACCTCTCGGATACCGACCGCTGCCCGATATGTTGCAACCCCGAGCGTGATCGCTCGACGGTGTGCGTTGTCGAGCAGGTGGGCGATCTTATGTCGATCGAGAATACCCGCCAATATAAGGGCCTGTATCATGTGCTGGGAGGCGTAATTTCGCCTATGCAGGGCATTGGGCCATCCGATTTGAAGATCGATATGCTGGTCGATAAGGTCGCGTCGGGAGCCGTCAAGGAGGTTATTTTGGCAATATCGACATCGGTCGAGGGCGAAACGACACTCTTCTATATTATGAATCGCCTGAAGCAGTTCCCTGCGGTGAAGGTTACAACCATCGCCCGCGGTATCGGCTTTGGCGACGAGCTGGAGTATGTTGACGAGCTGACCATTACCCACGCCCTGCTGAATCGCCGCGAGGTAGAGTAGAAACAGATATTTTTCAAATTACAAGATTATTATACTATCTTTGCGCCGCAAAGAATTAGACTATTATGGCATTAATCGACGAAATCACCAAACGAAGAACATTTGCAGTCATTGCACACCCCGATGCGGGTAAGACAACCTTGACCGAGAAGTTGCTCCTCTTCGGTGGAGCTATCCACGTGGCAGGAGCCGTTAAGAGTAATAAGATTAAGAAGGGTGCTACATCCGACTTTATGGAGATTGAGCGTCAGCGAGGTATCTCGGTGGCAACCTCTGTGATGGGTTTCAACTATAAGGATGTCAAGATCAATATCCTTGATACCCCGGGTCACGAGGACTTTGCCGAGGATACCTATCGTACACTGACGGCCGTTGACTCGGTTATCATCGTGATAGACGGCGCGAAGGGTGTCGAGGCGCAGACCTTGAAGTTGATGAACGTCTGCCGTATGCGCTCTACGCCGGTTATGGTCTTTGTCAACAAGATGGACCGCCCGTGTAAGGATCCGTTCGATTTGCTCGACGAGATCGAGCGCGAGTTGCAGATTCGCGTGCGCCCATTGGCATTCCCCATCTCGAGTGGCGATACGTTCAAGGGCGTGTATAATATTTACGAGAAGAATCTCTCGCTCTTTACATCGGATGAGCGTCAGACGGCCGATGCCTCTACGGTTGATTTCAGCGATATATCGTCGCCCGAGTTGGATTCATATATCACTCCGCAGTTTGCTTCGCGCCTGCGTGAGGATTTGGAGTTGGTCGAGGGCGTTTACGACGATTTCGATCGTCAGGCATACCTCGATGGTAAGCTCGCACCCGTATTCTTCGGCTCGGCAGTGAATAACTTTGGTGTACGCGAATTGTTGGAGTGCTTTATCCGCATTGCTCCCTCGCCGCGTAACTCTACAACCGAGAGCCGTATGGTTGAGCCGTCTGAACAGAAGATGTCGGGCTTTATCTTTAAGATTCACGCCAATATGGACCCCAACCACCGCGACCGTATCGCATTTATGAAGATATGTTCGGGTACGTTCGAGCGTAATAAAAACTACTTGCACGTTCGTAGCGGCAAGCAGCTCAAGTTCTCATCGCCCACAGCCTTTATGGCCGAGAAGAAGTCGGTTATCGACTTCGCTTACCCGGGCGATATTGTCGGTCTGCACGATACGGGAACATTCAAGATTGGCGATACGTTCACCGAGGGCGAGAAGCTTAAGTTTACGGGTATTCCCTCGTTCTCTCCC